>CAWICL010000016.1:0-17062 GCA_963834545.1 uncultured Acidimicrobiaceae bacterium
GTGTTCGTGACGAAATAGCTCACCCCGAGCTTGATGTCCATCGAGAACTTCGCACCGAGGTACAAGCGGTCAGGTCCCTTTCGAACCGCTACGACGCTGCCCGACCCGTCAAAGGTGGAATGTTTTCGCGGGTCCGCGAGGAGATCGAAGATCGCAGAGGGAGGAGCGAGAATGACTCGACTCGTGCTGACCATACGGCTTTTGCTCATTCTCGCAGCGTAGGCGTAGGGGCGCGGTAAGTTCGAGTCCATGAGTTTTCAAGAGCGCAGTGTCGAAAGTCCCGATGGACGCCAGATCCAAGTGGCGACGATGGGTGACCCGAGCGGCCTTACCGTGGTGTTCCACCACGGGACACCGGGCTCGGCGTCATTGGTGCGATACTTCCAAAAGATTGCGGACCAATCCTCGCTCTTCTTCGTGACCTTCTCGCGGCCGGGCTATGGAACGTCCTCTCGCCTCGAGGGACGTACGGTCTCGTCGGTGGTCGCTGACGTGAGGATCGTGCTCGACGCCCTCGCACGAGAGACGTACGTCGCTGTCGGATGGTCGGGGGGAGGACCACACGCGTTGGCGTGCGCCGCGCTCGACGCGCCGCGTTGTCTCGCGGCCTGGTCACTCGCGGGCGTCGCTCCCACTGACGTCGACTTTGATTGGACCGAAGGAATGGGACCTGAGAACGTCGAGGAATTTGCGCTGGCGAGGAAGGGTGGACCGCAATACGAGGAGCACATGCGTCTCCAAGGTGAGGCGTTAGCTGATGCGTCGGCGACGAACATCATCGAGCTCTTCGGTGGTTTGCTTTCTGACGTCGATAAGACCGCGCTCTCAGAACTCGCGGCGCGCACGATTCTCGCAGATTCGTGTCGCGAGGCATTCGAGAACGGTTATTTCGGGTTCCTCGATGACGATCGAGCATTTTTCACACCGTGGGGATTTGACGTCTCGGCGATCACGGTGCCGGTGATGATCTGGTACGGCGACCACGATCTGATGGTTCCTCCCACCCACGGCCAGTGGTTGATCGATCATGTTCCTACCGCCATTAAGGAACACAAGCCCGCCGACGGACACGTGTCGTTGCTGACCAATCACGAGGACGACCTTAAAGGCGCACTGCAGAATGCCTTTGACGGACGATTCCGTCCCTGAATACGTTCGCGACACGACCACTCAAGGGTGGGGGATAATGATGGACGTCTCGAGAGGATGGTCATGCGACTAGGCAATATGTACGGAACCGACGCGACGTTCCTTGGCGTGCCCGCTGCCGACCCCGATGAATTGAGTACGTGGAAGAATGCCGGCGCCGCCATCATCGGTGCCCCTTTTGACGGCGGCACCTCGCATCGAGCGGGGGCTCGTTTCGGACCCGAGGCGATTCGAACGACGGACTATCTTCCCCACGACGGCGAGCGTCCGAGTCTCGCGCTCGGTCTTGACCCCTTGAAAGAGCTGGGCGTCGTTGACCTGGGTGACGTGCTCATGCCCTCGGGTGAGACCGAGCGCTCCCTCGAAGCTCTCGAAGCTCGTGTTGCGAGCGTGGCTCGCGCGGGCGTTCTTCCCGTGATCTTGGGTGGCGACCACACGATTGCCCTTCCCGACGTGACGGGCGTTGCCCATCACGTGGGCTGGGGGAGGGTCTCGGTGATTCACTTCGACGCTCACGCCGACACCGGCGACACCCAGTTCGGTTCGCTCTACGGACACGGCACGCCAATGCGTCGGCTCATCGAATCGGGCGCGTGTCGACCAGACCGTTTCTTGCAGATTGGTCTTCGAGGATACTGGCCCGAGCCCGAGACACTCGACTGGATGGCCGCCAAAGGCATGCGTTCGTTTGAGATGTCCGAGATCGTGTCGAGAGGTCTCAACGCAGTGCTAGACGAAACCTTGAGTATCGCCCTCGACGACTGTGACGCCGTCTTTTTGTCTGTCGACGTCGACGTCGTCGATCCCGGTTCTGCCCCAGGCACGGGCACGCCCGAGCCTGGGGGTCTCTCGAGTCGGGCGTTGCTCGACGCGATTCGTCGTATCTCGATGCACGCGCCGATCGCCGGCATCGACGTCGTCGAGGTCTGTCCTGCCTACGACCACGCCGAGATCACGGCGTACTTGGCGAACCGCATCGTGCTCGAAGCGCTCGGTGGCGTGGCGTGGCGCCGGAGGTCGCTGCGTGGCGACGTCGTGCGTGATCCCAACGATCCGTTGTTGAAGGGTCGCTAGTCGCGCATCGTTTCGAGGATGTGGCGTACGAGTTCCTCGGACGTGTCGGGGTGCAAGAAAGCCAGTCGAGCGACCGTCTCACCTTCCCATTTGGTGGGTGTCACGAAGGCAATCTGATCGCGTAGCAGCTGCTTGGACCATTCGCTGTAGTCCTCGGGACCCCAGCCGAGACGCCGGTAGAGCACGATTGAGAGCCCCGCGGGACGAATGAGCTCGACATGATCCATCTCGTCGATCAGTCGGGCGGCGGTGTTGGCGATGTCGATCGTGGCCTGTATCGATTCCTCGTACGCGGCGACGCCGTTGGTCACGAGCGAGTACCAAAAGGCGAGGCCCCGGGCGCGTCGAGAAAGGTGGATCGCGAAGTCCGACGGATTCCAGTCGTAGTGGTCGTCGGAATCGTTTTCGTGCAAGACATCGAGGTAACTGGCTTGTTGGGAGAGGAACTCTCGAGCGAGGCTCGGATCACGGTAGATCAGGGCGCAGCAGTCGAGGGGAGCGTAGAGCCACTTGTGGGGATCGACGATGAAACTGTCGGCGTAACGCAAGCCCTCAAAGAGGTGCTGGTGCGACTTCGAGAAGAGGGCGGCCGCACCGTAGGCGCCGTCGACGTGGAACCAGAGATCGTTCTCGCGGGCGAAGGATCCAAGCCCTTCGAGGTCGTCAACGATGCCCGCGTTCGTGGTGCCCGCCGTGGCAATGACGCCCACCACGCTGTCGGCGAACGGGTCATTGGCCATGGCGGCTTCGAGTCGCGCCCGCGTGAGTCGGTGGTCATCGCATTCGACAACGAGTGGCTCGACGCCCAGTACGTGCAGCGCCTTGCCAATGCTCGAATGGGCGTCTTGGGAGATGGCGAAACGAACCTGATGCGGTGCGAACTCGGGACGCTTGGAGCGGCCTACATCTCGCCCGACGGTGAGTCCCGAGAGGTTGCCCATCGAGCCACCCGAGACAAAGGTGCCCCCCGAACCTTCGGGCATGCCTGCGCGTGAGGCGAGGAATTGCAACGCGTCGTTTTCCAAGGCCACCGCTCCGGCGGCTTCGAGCCAACTCGTCCCGTTCAGCCCCGAGCACGCGACCACCATGTCAAAGAGCAAGGAGTTCTTCGTGGGTGCGTTGGGAATGAAGGCGAGGAAGCCGGGCGAGTCGCACGATACGACGTGCTGGGCGATCTCGTCGCGAAAGAAATCCAAGACCTCCTTCGGGTCGCGACCGTGTTCGGTGATGAGTCCTTCTCGGCTCGGGAGCGGGTGGATCGAGAGTCCACCGAAGTCCAGCGGAACCGGATGGGTGAGACGATCGAGACAATAGGCAAAGACCTCGTGCGCCAACTTCTCGTCATACGTAAACATCTGATGCCCCATGCGAACAACCCTTCAAATTGGTCCCTTGCCATCGTAGGCACGATGTGAGTGACGCCAAAGCCCTTGAATCATTTGGATTTTCGAGCCCGAAGTAGCATCGTCATGGTGAAGACGCGTGTGGGCTATCTCGGTCCTGAGGGTTCCTTCTCACACGAAGCCGCCTCGACGCTCGATGATGTCGTGTGCGTGGCGTGTACGTCGATCCCCGATGTACTCAGTCAGGTGGCGAATGGTTCGCTCGATCTGGGTCTCGTCCCGCTCGAGAACGCGATCGAAGGCACGGTGTCGGCGACCATCGATGGACTGGTCTTCGATCACGAGCTCGTCATCGAACGCGAGATCGTGTTGCCCATTCACCTGCACCTGTTGGCGAAGAAGGGTGTCACACCAGCGTCGGTGACCAAGGTATTGAGTTACGTCCACGCTCTCGAACAATGTCGAGGTTACGTGACGACGTTGCCACTGGCGACGGGCGAACAGACGACGTCCACCTCACAGAGCCGCCACGAAGTGGCGAACTCGACGAAGCCCTGGGCCGCGGTGGGATCGGTCACCGCGGCCGGACTCTTCGGGCTCGAGGTGATCGCGAGTGATATCGAAGATCATCCGGGAAATGCCACTCGCTTCGTGTTGGTTGGTCGCGACGCGGTGGCCGCGCCCACCGGACACGATCGCACCAGCATCGTCTGCTTTCAAGACGCGGACCGTCCCGGCTCGCTCTACGCAATCCTTGGACGATTTGCGCTGCGCGATATCAACTTGACGAAGTTGGAAAGCCGACCCACCAAACTCGGGCTCGGTGATTACTGCTTCGTTATGGAATTCGAAGGACACGTGGCTGATGACGTCGTCGCGGATTGCTTGGCCGATCTTCAAGCCCATTTGACGCGCGTGAAGTTTCTCGGCTCATACCCCGTCACGGGCGCCCACGCACAAGACCGTCGCCAGGAGGTCGGCGAGGCAAGAAAGTCCGCGGGCGCGTGGATCGCGTCAATCCGTTCGCGCGTTCGCCCCTAGTCTTCGAATTCGTGGTGTTCGAGCCAGTGAAAGCCCAAGCCGGCGCCGATCACGAGTAACGCCGCCGCCACGAGTCCCGAACGCGCTGCGCACTGCGAGCGCGGTGTGTTCGTGACAGGTGTCAAGCATCAGCCATTCTTCGCTTCATAGAAACGCACCGTGGCGTCGATGATTTCGTCCCACGGGGTTGGTGAGAGTCCAAAGGTCGTTTGAGCGAGGGATGAGTCCATGACGAAGTCATTTCGAAACTGGTAATCGGTCTCTCGAAACTCCTTCATCATCTTTGAAACGACGCCAGCGCCAGTACAAGGCGGCGTAGGGTATTCCCTTCACCTTCACCCTCTTGGATTTCGCGTACGCGGCGACGTCATTGGCGACGTCTTGTTGCGAGCGCGGTGCGTTGGACGGGACGTGAAACACTCGGCCCCACGCGCGCTCATCCGCTGCCGCGGCGAGGGCCAGGCGGGCAACGTCTTCGGTGTAGGTCCAGGTGTGGGCACGGTCGCTTCTGCCGAGCGTGTTGACACTCTTGGCGCGCAAGACCCGGGGTATGAATCGTTCGCCGATGACACTCTCGGCAAAGGGACCAACGTGGTCGGACGCACAAGGATCTCGGTGACCTTGGCTTCGCCGGCTTCGAAGGCGCGATGCGCGTCGTTCCACCGTTGGGCTCGCACCCGACCCTTCGTGCCCAGCGCGGCGAGTGGTGTTGATTCCTTCATGGGATGCGCGAGGTCGTAGGCGTCGACGCCGAGTGACGCGCACGCGGGTCCGTACGCGTAGAGATTCGAGATCGTTACGAGTACCGCGCCGCTCTTCGTCGCCGCCGCGAGCAGTGAGCGTCGGATCGGCGGCCACTGGCTCGCCCATTGGTCGTAGGGGGGATTAACGCAGTTGTAGATGGCCCGAACTCCCTCGGCGAGCTGAACCATCGTCTCGTTGTCACTGGCGTCAGCCACGACTCGTTCACAGGATTCGGGCCCACTGCCTGAGCGGGTCGCCACAACGACGTGCGCTCCGGTCATTGCTCAGTTGGCGCGCGACCGCGCTGCCAATGGGTCCCGCCCCAATGACCAAATGGTTGTTGGTCGATCGTGCCGCTGTCATGAGTTCTCCTCTGGCGCCGACCGGGCTGGTCTTCGCGTCCGATGAGTCACAGTAACACGAACAGCGCTCTAATACAAGAGCAGTGCTCTAAATAATACTCAGTGCTCTGAAATGTGCAAGAATGGCTCATGACCAGCAATGACGCATCGAACGTAAGTTCCACCTCTCTGCCCAAGACCGCTCGAGATCGGGCACGACTGGAGATCACGGCCGAGATTATGGCGTGGCGCGTCGGCACTTGGCCAATGACGGAGCGCCGGCCCTGAGCCTTCGCGCGATCGCCCGAGAACTGGGAATGACGTCCTCGTCGATCTATCGCTACGTTGCGAGCCGTGACGACCTTTTGACCCGGCTCATCATCGACGCCTATAACGCCCTTGGCGCCTCTGCCGAGCACGAAGAATCGCGGAACGCTCGCGACGACTTACGCGGACGTTTCGAAGCGGTATGCCTCGCGGTTCGTTCCTGGGCATTCGCGAACCCTCACGAGTACGCCCTCATCCACGGTTCACCCGTGCCGGGCTACGTCGCTCCCGCGGACACGATCGGACCCGCGACGCGCGTGTCGAACTTGCTCGTCGCGATTCTCATTGACGCGCTGGAGTCCGGGCGGGTGTCGCGCCGTTGGACGAATGAACACACCGACCCCGGCGTCGAGCGAGCCACGGCACCTGTTCGTCAATCGCTGCCCGAAGGCATCTCTGCGTCGTTGATTCAGCGTGCTCTCATGACGTGGGTTGGACTCTACGGGATGGTCTCGTTCGAACTGTTCGGCCAGTTCAATAATGTTCTCGACGCATCGATGGAGGAGCGGGAACTCTTCTTCCGTGCGTGTGTGGATCGGTGGGCCGACGACCTCGGCATCGCGTGACTCGTCGAGGATCTCACTGACGTCAGAATTTTTTCGTACGGCTCGTGGCGGAGGGAGTGGGATTTGAACCCACGGTGGGCAAGCCCACGCCGGTTTTCAAGACCGGTACATTCGTCCGCTCTGTCATCCCTCCGGGGACGATTCTAGTTGAAACGGTTCTTAGACTTTTTTGCGGTTGCGCGCCCGCGTCGCTTGATCCAGGTGCATCTTGCGTAGTCGCACGGACTTGGGTGTCACCTCGACGGCTTCGTCGTCGGCGATGAATTCCAGGGCTTGTTCGAGTGACAACAACGTCGCGGGCGTGATGCGTTCGGTGTGGTCACTGCCCGACGCGCGCATGTTGGTGAGTTTCTTTTCCTTGGTCGGATTCACGTTCATCTCGTCTGATCGTGAGTTCTCGCCAACGATCATCCCCTCGTAGACCTCGACGCCGGGACCCACGAACAACGTGCCGCGGCTCTCGAGGTCGATGAGCGCGTTGGCGGTGGTGGGTCCACGTCGGTCGGCCACGAGCACGCCGTTCTGGCGGATGCGGATATCCCCGAACCAGGGGGCGTAGCCGTCGAAATTCGTGTGCATCATGCCCGCGCCGCGAGTCTCAGTCATAAATTCGGTGCGGATACCCACGAGTCCTCGGGCGGGGATGCGCCATTCGAGACGTACCCAGCCCGTGCCGTGATTGACCATGTCGATCATGGTGCCTTTTCGAGTCGCGAGCAGGGTCGTAACGGCCCCGACGAACTCCTCGGGTACGTCAATGGTCACGTGTTCGACCGGCTCGTGCACCTTGCCGTCGACGGTCTTGGTGACGACCTGGGGCTTTCCGACGGTGAGCTCAAAACCCTCGCGGCGCATTGTCTCGATGAGGATCGCCAATTGCAACTCGCCTCGTCCCTGGACCTCCCAGGCGTCGGGTCGTTCGGTCGCGAGCACGCGCAAAGAGACGTTGCCCACCAGTTCCTTGTCGAGTCGGTCCTTCACCATGCGTGCGGTGAGCAGCTTGCCTTCGGTGCCCGCGACGGGTGAGGTGTTGATGCCAATGGTCATCGACAAACTGGGCTCGTCGACGTGCAGTGGTTCGAGTGCGATGGGATTCTCAGGGTCCGCCAGGGTCTCACCGATGAAGATGTCGTCGAATCCAGCGACCGCGACGATGTCGCCAGGTCCCGCGCTCTGGGCAGGAATGCGCTCGAGCGCTTCGGTGATGAACAGTTCGGTGATCTTGGCGTGTTCGATCGTGCCGTCAATGCGACACCACGCCACGCGCTGACCTCGCTCCAAGGTGCCGTTGATGACGCGACACAACGCGAGTCGACCGAGATACGGTGAAGCGTCGAGGTTGCAAACGAGGGCTTGGAGGCCGTGGCCCTCCTCGTATTCGGGCGCGGGCACGTACTCAGCGATGGTCTCGAACAGCGGGGTCAGGTCACCACTCGTGTCCTCGGGATTGCGCGACGCCCAGCCTTGGCGCGCACTGGCGTAGAGGATGGGAAAGGAGATCTGGTGTTCGTCGGCGTCCAGATCGAGGAACAGGTTCTCGACCTCTTCGACGACCTCGGCGACACGCGCATCGGGTCGATCGACCTTGTTGATGACGAGCACGACCGGGAGGCGCTTCTCGAGCGTCTTTCGCAGGACGAAACGAGTTTGGGGCAGGGGTCCTTCGGCGGCGTCGACCAACAACACGACCGCGTCGACCATGGAGAGCCCGCGCTCGACCTCGCCGCCGAAGTCGGCGTGACCGGGGGTATCAATGATGTTGATGGTGAGGTCGTGCCACTTGACCGCGGTGTTCTTGGCGAGGATCGTGATGCCCTTTTCGCGCTCGAGGTCGCCCGAGTCCATGACGCGGTCGGTCAACTCCTCGTGCGCGGTGAACGAACCGGTTTGGCGCAGCATTTTGTCGACCAGGGTGGTCTTCCCGTGGTCGACGTGGGCGATAATCGCGATATTTCGCAGTGAAGTTCGTAAAGTCATGGCTGTACCACGTTAGTAGGCGCGGACCGCTCAAAAATCCTAGGCCGCGACGTGTACTCGCTGACGTTGTTGGGCCACGGCACTTCGCACGAGGTCTCGAGCGCCCGCACGAAGGTCGGCCATGGTGCCGTCGACCCCGAGACACACACCAGCTTCGGGCCAGACGCCCACGAGCCGATTCGGCGCGACTCCTTCGGGGTGGGCCAGTGTGATGATCGTGAGGTCGCTTCGAAGCCCGGGTCCGGCGCTCTTTCCCGGTACGCCCGAGCGGACGCGCACCACGACGTGGCGCTCGTCGAGCTTCACGTCGAGGTCACGGCGACCGCGCAGCGTCGTGCGAGCGCGTGCGACGTCATAGAACGCATCACTCGCCGACATGTTCCACGGGCTCGCAAACGTGAGGGCGAGTTCGTGGAGTTGGACCGCCCAATTGGTCGCTTCGGCGACGACGAGGCCGAGTTCACTTGGCGCCAGCGAGGAGAGCCAGCTCGCCATTGATCCGCGTTGCGCGTAACCCGATGCGGCGCGAAGGAGTTGGTCGGTTATCTCTTCTCGCACCGCCTCGACGACGTTGCCTCGCTGGTTGGAATGCACGCGGCGAAGTGCGCCATTGCCAATCGTGCGTCGAGCGGTGCGAGGCGACCAGCGGAAGTTACCGGTGACCTGACCCGCTTGTTCGACCACCCACGCGTCGAGGCGTCGGTGCTCGTTTCCCGGTACGGCGCGAAATCGCGCCGAGAGGCTTCGTCGATGGTCGTCGTTCAACGCAGCGACGCTACTGGGCGACTCGTCGATCAAGGCGTTGAGATCCTTCGCCAGGATGTTTCGATGGATCAGCGTCGTCATGCGTGCAGCGCCAACGTGCGCAGGGTCTCGAGGACGTCATCGACACTGCGCGTCAGTAATTCCTCGTCGACGTTCTGGGTCCACATCTCACCCGTGGCGCTCGAGAAGACCGAGGTGCGCAGTGGCACGATACCCGTGCGCAGGGTCTGGACGAGCGCGTGATAGCGCATGGAGCGTTCGGCTCCCTCGCCCAACGGCGAGGTCGTCACGTCAAACAGCGCGACGCTCGCGGTGTCGCCGAGCGTGGTGCCGACCATGAGGTCGATGACGTCTCGCAGCGTCACCGCTCCGTTGGCGAGTAACACCGTTGCGCGAACCGACGAGCGCGGTAGCCACGCACTCGAGATCGCACCGAGTGTTCGTGCCAGGGTCACGCAGTTCGCCGTCACGTCGGTGGCGAGTCGGGCGCGTTCGTCGGCGCTGAGACGGTCGAGGAAATCGACCAGTTCACCCTCGGAGACTTCAAGGCGCCACGCGCGAAGTGCGTCGTCAAAGGGTGCGGCGGGTTCGAGACCGACACTGCGCAGTCGCAAGTACTGATTCACGAGGATTCCCCTGATTCTTGCGTGACTGGACTGGCCAATGTCAGTACTCTTGGCCAGTTGACGAAGCGACGAGGAACGGATGACGATTCTCGCGTCGGGGGTAGCGCTCAAAATCTGGAAGATCCCGTCTTCGAGCGTGGCCTTCAATCCGGGGGCCAGTGACACGTCACTGACTGGACGCTCCCGTCGATTTCCGCGCAACGCTTCGACCACGTTTCGAGGAGCGTCGTGCGGGGTTGGCATGATTCAACTCTTGCGCAGCCCTGTGACACGACCTAGCCTGACGAGGTGTTCATCGCGGTCTTTACGTTCTTCATCGTCGCCGTCGTCGTGTTGTGTGTGCTCACGGTTCGCTTCGCGGTGCGACGCGACCGCGATCGGCGCGCCGAGCAGATTCTCGACGCTAGTTCGAAGCCTTCTTCAACTCCTTGACCTCGCGGTCGAGGTCGGCAATCGCTCGCTCGATCACCGAGAGCCTCGCCGACAGAGATTGTTCGACGCGCTCATCCACACGGTGGTCGACTTGGTCGCGAATCTTCGAATCAAGCGAGTCCATGATTGGTTGGGTGAACTGTTTGAAGCGGGCCTTGAGGTCTGGTGATTTGTCATCGTTCGTTGCGTGCTCGTCACTCATGAGCACAGACTAGGTCGGAGCTGGCGCACAGTAGGTGCCGGCGTTGAACTGCAGCGTGTTGAACGCGCCCGACCACGGCGGATTCTTCAAGGTGTTGATCTCCGAAGCGAGTGTCGAAGGCGGCGTACACGACGCGCCAAAGGCGATGTAACCGCGAATGTTGGCGCCTGTTGCCCCCGCGACCTGTAAGGGCCCGCCATTGCCGAAGGCGACAGCCTCAAAGACGGGCAGTGGTTGATTGACGAGGCCGTAGTTTCGATATTCGCTCTGGCTCGCGTACACTGCCGCCTTCAGTGACGGGTCGACCGAGGAAAGACCAGCGGCCCAGCCCGCGAGCATCGCGCTCCAGTAGGTCGCGTAGGTCGCGAGGGTGGCGTTGGACGATCCACTGGGGGCGTCCAGGCCCGAGTGGTTGTCCGGGTAGCCTTCGGGATCAAAGATCACCCAGTCGGGTTTGAGCCCGACGCCGAGACTTCGGTACTGGTCGATCTGGGTGGCGACCCAGACACCCGCGGCGAAGCCGTGACTCTGGTAGGCGGCGGCGTTAATGGTCGTGCCCTTGAGCGGGCCGCTCACGGTCCAAAACGAGAGCCACGTGACGCGTTTGTGCGAGTTGTAGATGCTCTGGCCGAGCAAGAAGTCAGGAGAACCAGCGACGCTGGTCGCGCTCGTGAATCCTACCCAGGGTGCGCTTTGGGTGCCGAGACCGCCGGTCTCACTGATAACGGGCCATCCGTTGGTGATCGCGCTCGACCAATCCTTGGGAGGGATCGCGTAGACGCCGACACCTTCGGGAGGCGGAGAACTCACCCCCGCGGCGTAAAGGACGAGTGACGTGCCTTGGAAGAGACCCGTGACGCCCGTGCCGACGCTGCGCGCGGCGCTGCCGGCCGTGACGGAGACGTCCGTTGACGTCCAGGCTTGGCTGGCGAGCGGACTCGTGAGCACGAACAAGTCGCCCCAGTTCGCTGCTTGACCCGCGATGAACAATTGACTCGAACTCGCACTCATGAAGATGTCGCCGTCCAGTGGTGGTGAACCAGAGGTGGTGGCGGTGACGTTGTCGAGTGACCACGAGGGCGTCACGACGCCGCTCACGAGTGGCGCGCTGAAGAGTTCGACGTCGCCGTTCAGCGCGAGCGCGCCCACGTATTCATTGAGACCCGTCGAGGTACTCGTGAGTTCTCCGGCACTGAGGGAGGCACCCGTCGAGCTCGTGATGCTCTGTGCGCTCCAGGACGTGGCGCTGGCGTTCGAGCTCGTGAAGACCTCGACGTCGCCCGCGCTCGAGGTGGCGGCGAACGCGCCCACGCCCTCGGCGAGCGTTACCGGATCACTTTGGATGCTCGCGACGCCGGTCATGCTCGAGACGTTGAGCGCGGCGCCCACGATCGGGACATCTTGGTTGTAGTGCCACGTGAGCGGCAAAACTTCGGCGGCGTTCGAGAGCGAGCGCACCGCGATGATGCCACTCTGTCCGTAGACCGACACGCTCGGAAGACCGTTCGCCGCGCTGAGTCCGCTCAACGTCGTCAGGTCCGTCGCCACGAAGGGTCGAACGATGCCGGTGCCCGCGAGGTGCGCGGACTGGGCGTCGCGCGTGGTACTGGTCGTGATCAGGATCAAATGGTTCGTCGTGGCGACGTAGAGGATGTTGAGCTCGCCCGCGGGGTTAAAGAACGGCACCGGATCCGATTCGGGACTCGGCGTGAGGACTTGGGTCGACAGGTCCGTCCAGTTGGTGGTGCCGTTGGCGTTTTGCACGTAGAGCCCGATCTGTGAATTGGCCATCCGGTACGCCAAGGCACTCTGTCCGTTCTCACTGACGGCGTGGGGATTGCCCAACATCTTGGTGTTGTCGATCGAACTCTCGAAGGAGACCGCGTTCCACGGTAGCGGGCCCGATCCCGAATCAACGAACTGATAGAGGGGCAGGGCCTGTGACGAAGTACTCGTGGACACCGGGAATAACGCCACCGGCAGTGTCGTGGCGACGATCGCAATGTTCGCTACCAACGCGGCACGTGGAAACTTCACTCGCATCCTTTGGGGGAACCTCACGACTCGTCGACGTGATCAGCATCAAAGTCTAGATGTCGCGTCTCGCTACGCGTGGGCACGTACGAGACTGTCATCAACTCTCAATACTTGACTAGGCGCGTGTCGTCACGCGCGTGGGCCCGGTGGACGGCCCGTACCCAGCGGTGTTGCGCGCGCGAACGTAGATCACGTAGGTGTGCGCGCGAGCGAGACCACTCACCGTGACACTTCTGGTCACTGACGAGAAGTTGATCCACGACGCTCCCGCGTTCAAACTGTATTGATAGTCGAGCAACGCCGTTGAACTCGGCGCGACGAGGAGACGGAATCCTCCCACGAGTGCGACGACGCTCTGCAGCTGGGGACGCGCTGGTAACGGGGTCGACTTGTGCGCGACGAACGTGATGCTGAACGTATGCAGGGTCTGACCTTCGTAGGAGAGCACGACACTCACGGGACCGGGAGTGTTGGTCGTGACCGTGAAGTTCGCCGCCCCCGTTGCGTTCGAGGTGATCACTGAATTCGCTTGACCCGCTCCCGTCGAGCTCGACGAGTCGGCGTTGATAAGGATTGTCCCCGACGCGGCGCTGGCGCTCACCGCGATGCTCGTGTTCGCGACGGCGTTGCCATTGGCGTCCTTCAAGGCCACGTTGACGTTCGCCGGCGCGCTCACCTGGGCCGAGGCCGCGGTGGAAAACTGGCTCGTGGTCGCGTCGAGTTTCGCCGGACACAGGCCGCTTAAGAACGCGGTGCCGTTGGGACTGCCGAGGCCCGAGGCCATGTCGTAGCCAACACCCGCGCTGTAACCCGCGACGTTGTAGATCTCGTTGTTGCCCGTCGTCACGTCATTAAAGCCAACGCCGGCGTTCGCCATTGCGTAGAGGGTCGGATTAATGAACCCGAGTCGACTCGTGCCACACGTTTGGGCCGCGACCGCGACGAGGGCACTCACCAGGGGTGCGCCAATGGAGGTGCCGCCAATGCTGTCCCAACCAGAACTGCAGACACGCCGACAACGCACGATGCCGTTACTGGTGCCTGAGTAGTACTCGATGAATCCGGTGTTGGGATCAGCCATGACCGACAGGTCGGGCACCATGCGCATGGTCTCACTCGCACTGATGCCCGAGCCACTTTGCCAACTCGGTCGACTCCAGATCGCCGAAACACCACCACCACCCGCGCCGCCACTGGTGCCACCGTTCCAAACGGTCTCGTCGAGCGGGCTGAAACTGGTGACCGTGAGCCCGCCCACGCCCGTGACGTACGGCTGTGACGCCGGGTCATCGACCGCGAGTGTGGTCGGGGTGTAGCCGTCGGGATTGTCCGCACAGTCAGACGAACCCGAGTCTCCCGCGGCGGCGATGACGGTTTGACCCTGGGCCGCCATCTGTTCGAAGATCGGTTGCTCCGCGTCGACGGTGCCGGTGGGGTCGGTCTCGCAGATACCCCACGACGTGGTGACGATGCTCGCGGTATCGTCGTCGGCGATCTGCTGGTAAATGTCAATCGGACTCGAACCGCTGTCGGGTCCTTGGTAGACCTCGATGTCGGCACCCGGAGCGAGTACGGCCGCCTCTTCAACGTCGATGGTGGCCTCTTCGCTGTAGCCACCCGTGGGTCCGCCGTCGACGTTCACCGGCGTGATCGTCGGGTGATGCCGTAACACGAGAAATACGTCGCCAAGTCGGCTTGATCGTAGAGCCCGAGTTCGTAAGCGGCGATTGTTTGGCCGACGCCGGTGTCGCCATTGGCGTAGGCGCTCGTCAGTCCGTAGGCCTCGGCCTGTTCGCTCGCGGGATAACCGCCGAGGGAATTGGGAGTGCGGTCCCGATGCTCCCGCTGAGGGACAAGCAATCGGTGTGGTGACGTGGGCACTGATACGACTGCTCGCAAGTGACGCACTCGGAGTCACGACCGACGAAAGTCCCGCGACGCTCGTTACGTCACGTGCGATGGAACGAGGAAGCGTCGCGCTACGCGCGAATTGCGCGGCCAAGCCACCCGAGGTTCGCACGGTCTCGACTGGGGTGTCGAAGGCGCGCGCGATCGCTGCGGTGCTCCCGCTTAGGTGTAACAAGACGTGACTGGCGCTGAGCGAGCCAACGTGCAGCCCGAAGCTCGCCATGTAGGCGCGAACGGCGCGAACGGTACTCGCACTCGCCGAAGCGCCGCGCGTACTGGGCCGGGCTGAGGAAGTGGTGGTAGTTCGCCGATGAGGTGTTGGTGAGACTCGCGATGAAACCTTGCAGGCTCGATGCGTGCTGCTGAGTGAGTTGCAGGTCGAATGACGTCGTGATGCCCTGGTTCAGAATCGTGTCGGTCGAAGGAACGTTGGCGGCACCGGCTACGACGATACGCGCTTCACTCGCGTTCGCACTCGTGGCGACCAACGACGTTGTCGCGAACACGAGTGTGGTGGCGAGCACGGCGATGCTGAGACGACCCCTTTGACCTGTCATGTGCCCAGCCTAGGAAAGAGTCGACGTACCCGGGTAACCGCCCGTTCGTCCACGCTCAAGTGTTAGGAAATTCTTACTTCTGGGCACCGCCCGCTCGCGCGTAACGCTTCGAGAGATCGGCGCAGTCCTCACAGATGGAATCGGGGATGACTCCCGCACGCATCAGCCAACCGAAGATGGTGCAACCCAGGCAGAATCCGAAGAAACCTTCGAGGGACGCGGCGACGAGTAAGGGCAACAAGATCCAGCGTGCGACCGACCAACCGTCGAGCAACCAGGTGAGCGTCGCGGCAACGCTGAAAGCGGCACCGATGCCCTGGGCGAAACGCTTGGGTGGTCCCGGCACGAACTTCTGCCAGCGCTTCAGTCGAGGGCCGCTCACGCGCACCGCGAATTGTCCGAGGGGTGACAACGTCGGTCCGGTCGCGACACGCGCGAGAAATCCGTAGGTGAGGATCAACAGAATCCAGGCCTGACCCGTCGCGAGCGCGATCACGGTCATGGCGACGACGCCCAGGGCCACGCTGCGCGCTGACGCGTCATTCACGGGATTGGGAAACGAGAAGAGTTTCTTCATCCCATAAATCTTAGTGGAATTATCACGAATTGGTAGCTAGGCAGTCGCGGCGAGATGAATGGTCGTCACGATTCCGGTGAGGACCACGAGCACGCGGACCACCCGAGGCGAGAGGCGACGAATGAGAATCGCGCCGAGCCATCCCCGATCAAGGTGCCAATCGAGCAACATATAGACCGCGTCCAGTGCGAGGTGACCGTGCACGACGTAGATGAGGGCGGCACAGAGATTGATGATTAGCGAGAGCACGCTTCGCAGGCCCTGGAGGTTCTTGATGTCGTAGGGCAACGTCACCGCCATCACCGCCAAGAGCAGTACGCCCATACCGGCACCGAAATAGCCCCCGTAGATTGAGACCACGAAAATACCGATGAACAGTGCCCATCGTCTCGAACGGTGACTTTCGTGGACGTGCTCGAGTCTGCGGGTGATGGAAGGAGATACAGCGAACAACACGGTACCCGCGCCGATCAACCAGGGCACCACGAGTCGAAAAGTCAGGGGTGAACCGAGTAATAAGAGGGTGCAACCGCACGCCGCACCAACGACGCACGATGGTAACAACGAAATCAGAAGAGTTCGATGATTGCGTATCTCTCCACGAAATCCGGCGATTCCCCCGAGATAACTGGGCACGACGCCAACGGTCGTCGACAGGATTTGGCCTGCAGGGGACTAATGCCGGTGGCGATAAGGGTAGGAAACGTGATGAACGTACCCCCGCCCGCAACGCCGTTGGCGATGCCCGCACCGATGCCCGCCGCCAGAAAGATGGCCAAACGACCGAGGAGTGGAAGTTGGGTCGCGAACATCTTCACTACTCTACGAAGGTGATCTCTTCACAAGGTGCGTGGCACCATGTCATGAATTCACGCAAACGTGTTCTACCGTTGTCGGTGTGTACCTGTTGAGCGGCGAACTCATCATCCCAAAGGACGCCCCGACGGACCTCATCCGCGCCATCCCGGTGCCTAATGCCGGGCCGATGATGCCACTGATCTCTCCGCTCAAGCTGGTTAATGAATTGGCGCTGGGCAAATGATCAACCGGCACGATTTCCGGAACTGACGCACGGTAAGCAGGTTGAAAGAAGGCATCCACACTGCCAAAGATCAGGCTGATGACATAAATATGCCAGACCTGTAATGCATTGATAAAAGCTAGCGCCGCCATCAAACCGACTGCCAGGCCGCGCACAAGGTCGGAGAGCATCATTACCGGCAGGCAGGCGGCCAGCGATCCACCAGGGCTCCCCCGAGCAGCAGGAAGACCAACATCGGAACATCTGAGCAAATCAATACCGTGCCCATCACCACCGCCGAACCGGTTTTTTCCAATACCCACCAGGCCAGCGCCACTTGGTACAACCCATAATTACAGCCTGGATAGCGATGCG
>CAWICL010000017.1:0-25760 GCA_963834545.1 uncultured Acidimicrobiaceae bacterium
GCAGTGTGGCGTAGTCATCGACCCGATCCCAGGGAATGTGGATCGCCACCGACGGCGCGACGCCGGTGAATTTGTTTACCTGAGCCGCGTCCTCGAGCTTTTCTTGAGGTGTTCGTGCGACGCCCTTTTGGGCGAAGACCTTGAATCTGGTGCCCGAGTTGCCGTAGGCCCACGAAGGAGTCTCGATCATTAACTGGCGAAGTTCCGCCTTCACTTCCGCTGGACTATTCATGACAACCAACCTCCTCGGGCTGTGTACTGCGTGAACAACGACTAATCAAGGTGAAATATTCTTGAGTATCGGTTCGATGCTCGAATCGGGTGCGGCCCCAGAGAGTTCGACGAAGAAGTCGCCCATCTCCTTTTGCCAGCGCTCGTTTACTTCGGTTACTGCCATTTTCTGCTGCGCTGCCTCAAAATTATCGGTCTCGAGGTAGCCAATGGAGCGTGCCGTCAGGTTCTAAAGAAACAAGGGAGTAATTGTTCCAACCAGAATCATGCAGCGCTTGGCGCATCTCTGGCCACACATTGGCGTGGCGCTCAATGTAGTTGGGGTATTCGTTCGGGACGGACATTCAACTGAAAGCAAATTCTTTGCACGTGTACAAACCTCTGACAGAACTAGGTACAGCGCTGCGGGGCGCCCCTTAGTGGCGACGCCCCGCAGCCTTTTCGGTTGGGAAGCCCGAACTCTTTAGAAGTTGAAGTCCTTCACATTCGCTGCCGTGAAAACACAAACGGAGCGCCGAGTGTGACGAAGTTCGAAAGGTCACCCCGAGCCAGCAATGGCCTTGGTAACAGTCCACGACTTCGCCTCAACCAACTGGGGTCCCCTTTCTTCGGGGATCGAGAAGGTCGCGCCAACCTTGTTCAAGACAACGCCGGAGTTGAATCTCCATCGCAGCCCATCCAGCCAACGAACCAAGGTCGAAGGGGTTCCACAATTCGAACGCCTTGACGTTGTCGTCACCCGTGTAGGTAGCCATCTGTGAGGGCAGACCAAGACCGGTGAGGATCAGGTTCGAGTACTGGGACTCGTGAGTCGACAGGTACTGAGCAGCAGTCGGGATACCCACCGTCGTTGGCGAGATGATGCCAGCCAAGTTCGGGTATTGGGTCAAGAGTCCCTGGAGCACCGTCAACGACACCGTGGGGTCGTCGTTGCCGTAGACCGTGGCAACCAAACTCATGTTGGGGTACTTGGTCAACTCTTGCTTCATGTAACCGATCCACGCGTTCTGGTTCGTTGCCGTTGCGGCAGCCGAGAGAATTGCGATTTGACCGGTGTCGTGAATCTCGCCCGCCAACAGGTCAACTTCTGACGCACCAATCTGTTGGGTGTTGGCCTGGTTGATGAACAGGTTGCCCGCGCAGTAGTTGTCTGAGTCGAAGCCGATGATGGTGATCTTTGCGCGACGAGCCTTCTCAAGCTCGGGGCAAAGGGCCTTCGGGTCATTTGCGGCGATAACGATAGCGTTCGCCTTCGCAGCAATCGCAGCCTGAATTGCGGGCTCTTGAGCAGCAGCGGTGTCAACCGTTCCACTGTCCACGACGCCTCGCCAGCCTTCAGTCTTCAACGCAGCCTTCACGCCGTTGTCCGCAATGACCTCATACGGGTTTGTCGTGTCCTTAGGAATGATGTACACCAATCCCTTAGACGCAATCGTCTTTGTTGCCGCACCCGATGGAACCGCGCCGAGACCGGCGACCATTCCAACGACTGACAGAGCAATCAAAGCTTTCTTTGAAGCGCGATGCTTCAATGATTCCAACTTCATGTTCCCCCTCATTTGAAAATCGTTAGTTAATTTTGAACTGCGTAGCACCACGAATGCGTCGTACGACGAGAGCGAATGCCACGGCAAAAGTATCACATTTTGTGAAAGATAACTACTCAAAATGTTAGTGGCCCTACGGCAACGTAATACCTGATTAAAGGTCTGAAACGTTTGCGGCGGGTCCGCCACGGTCGTCTTGAGTGAGGTCATTCCCGCCAGCCGTTTTCGCACAGCTCGGTAGCCGCGTCCCGTATTGGGAAGGATCACACTCGCTAACAAGAGCACACCAAAGACGATGCTTTGCTCTTGTGCACTGACGTTGTTATTGGACAAGATCTGGTCGAATATTCCAACGACGATCACCGACAAGAAGACGCCGAGCATCGTGCCACGTCCTCCAAAGATCGAGATGCCCCCAAAGAGCACGATTGCAACAACGTTGAGTTCGAGACCGGTGCCGGCGTCGTATCGCGCAGTGTTCGTCTCGTAGGTATAGAGAAGACCGACGAAAGCACACACGATGCCCGAAATCAAATAGAGGTTGAACTTGATCCGCTTGACGCGAATGCCCGAGAAGAACGCGGCCTCTTGTTGGAGTCCTATGGCGAAGATCGAACGACCCGTCGACGTGAAGTGCAGAACCGTTCCATAGATCAGGGCCAAGACAACAAAGATGCCAAAGGCCCACGCGAACGGAGTTCCCGGAATCGCGTTGGTACCCGCATCGGTCCACGGTCCACCAAAACCGCTCACCTCGTTCGTACCCAGGATGACCTCGGCGAGACCACGGAACATCGTGAGGGTTCCGATGGTCACGGCAATCGAGGGCAAGCCGAGTTGAGTGATGAGAAAACCATTGAGCGCACCACCAAGCGCACCAACACACAACGTGAGCAGCATGGCGAGAAACACCTCGACGTGATGCTCGAACAAGTAGCCAAAGCTTGAACAGGCGAGACCGAGCATCGCGGCAACCGAGAGATCGATCTCGCCGGTAGTGATAATGAGCATTTCGGGCAACGCCATGATGGCGATCAAACCGAAGTTAATGCCCGCGAAGAAGATTGTGTTTCGTGAGAAGAAGTCGGGCGACGACGTCCCGCCATAGATGATGTCAAAAACGAAGAAGAGGACCAGAGCGCTCTCCCAGCGCAAGAACGAATGGGCACCAAAGTTCCACCGATTCTTCTCTGCGGGCAGAAGCGTTTCGTCCGGCGACGTCGTTGAAGTGTTAGTTCCCACGGGCTGCGCTGTCTTTCAATCGAAGGGCGAGTGAGGCACGGTTGCTCAAGAGCCGGTCAAAGCTGACGGTCACCAGGATTAACGCACCCGCCAATGCCGAGTCCCAGAACGGTGACACGTTGACCACGACGAGCGATTGGTTGATGATTTGCAAAAGGATCGCTCCGAGCGCGGCACCGATGACGGTGCCACTACCGCCAAAGATTGCGACGCCACCGATGACGCACGACGCCACGACCAACAACTCATAGCCGGTTCCAGCCGTCGCGTTCACGGTGGCGAACTCCGAAAGAAAGAGAACGCCCCCGAGTCCCGCCAGACTGCCACTGATCACAAATGCCGTAAAGACACGCCGCGCGACGGGAACGCCGGCCAGCTGGGCCGCTGAGGGGTTTGATCCAATGGCGTAGAGCTCGCGCATCGGACGAAACGAGCGCATCGCGAACGCAACGACCAGGGCGACGATCGCAGGGATGATGAAGATCCAGGGCAGACCCGCCCAGGTCTCGAAACCGATTTTTTGGAACGAGAGAGGGATTGTGGTCGGTTCAATTTGGACACCGAGGCCAATGATGTTAAGAATCCCTCGAATTATGTACAGAGCCGCCAAAGACACCACGAGGCTCGGCACCTTGGTGACGGTCACGATGAAACCAATGACTGCTCCACAGAACGCGCCTGTGCCAATCCCAATGACGAAAGCCAGAACCAAAGAGGGGTGTGCGTTGTGCGTGAAGTAGTCGCCCACCAAAAACGCCGATATCCCCAACGTCGAACCAACGGAAAGATCCACGTTCCTCGTGACGATGACCATCGTTTCGCCCACCGCAAGCAAAAGAAAGAGCGAACCATTGGTAAAGAGCTGTTGAATGCTCGTGAGGTGCGCGAAGTCGTGGCTCTTGATTGTGGTTCCAGCAAATATCACGAGGATCACGGCCAAAATGGCGAGCTCACGTGCACGCGAAAGCGTCTCGGCGACGCGGTGCGTTCTTACTGGCTTCGTCGTCACGAGTTCTTCGGTCATTGACATATTGACTACACCTGACCAGTGGCTGCCATCATGACAGCCTCTTGACTCGCGTCAGGTCGATTGATCGTGGCGGTCAGTCGACCCTCTCGAATCACGAGGATTCGATCCGCCATGCCCAGAATCTCGGGGAGTTCAGACGAGATCATGAGCACCGCCACACCACTCTGCGCTAACTCATCAATGATTCGGTGGACCTCAGATTTGGTACCCACGTCAATACCTCGCGTCGGCTCATCGACGATGATGAGCTTGGGCTGGCCGGCGAGCCACTTTGCCAATACGACCTTTTGCTGATTGCCCCCGGAGAGCGTGTTCGCCTCATCGGTGAGTTTCCCGTATTTCAGTCGAAGCTTCAGCGCCCAATCGGCGGCCAGGTTGTCCTCCGAAGATCGAAAGAGCAGTAACCCACGACTGAGACGGCTCAACGACGCGAGCGCCACGTTGTGATCAATGCCGAAGTCCATCACGAGTCCTTGTTGGCGGCGATCTTCGGGGACGAAGCCAATGCCGGCGTGCATGGCTCGCAGCGGGGACCCGCCCTTCAGCTTCTCGCCATTTATATAGACCGCGCCGACGTCGTACTTATCGATGCCGAAAATTGCACGAGCGATTTCGGTTCGACCAGAACCTACGAGGCCGGACAGTCCAACAATCTCTCCCGCGTTCACGGTGAAGGAAATGTCGTAGAACGTGCCTTCGCGAGTGAGACGCTCGACGCGAAGAACTTCATCGCCCGCCTTGATCTCGGTCTTCGGAAACAGCATTCCTAAGTCGCGCCCCACCATTGATCGAATGATTTGATCGATGGTGATGTCGCCAATGAGATCGGTGCGAACGAAGGAGCCGTCTCGCATGATCGTGACCCGTTGGCAAATTTCGAAGACTTCCTCCAGGCGGTGTGAGATGAAGAGGATGGCGACACCTCGTTCACGTAGGTTGCGCACGACGGTGAAGAGCCGTTTGACTTCTTCGGGGCTTAGTGCCGCCGTTGGCTCGTCCATCACGACGAGCGCGCGTCCTTTGACAGCGCCTTCGCGATCTCGACCATCTGCTGATCAGCGACCGACAGACCCTTCGCCTTGCGATTGGGATCGATGTCGACGCCGAGCTGTCCAAAGATTTCGCGAGCTTGTCGACGCATCTCACGTCGATTGATAGTTCGGCCAAAGGTCAGTGGCTGGCGTCCCAGAAATATGTTTTCGGCAACGTTCAAATCATCGAACAGCGTCGGTTCTTGGTAGATGACCGCGATTCCCGCCTCTTGGCTGTCGTGAGGACCGTGGAAGTTCCGAACCTTGCCCTCATAGACGTAGGTGCCCGAGTCAGCCGAATAGACCCCGCGATGATTTTGACCAGGGTCGACTTACCAGCGCCGTTCTCTCCGAGAAGCGCGTGGGCTTCACCTGCGTAGAGTTCGATAGAACCTTCCGCCAGAGCGACCACCGCCCCGAAGGACTTCGAAACATGATCCATGACCAGCACCGGCTGGGATGCGGAGACCTCACTCATCACGAGTGACCTGAAGCGAGACGCAGAAACAAGGGATTCGCGCTCGATCCTAAATTCGGCACAGCATCCCCCCAAAATCTTCAGGTCTTGTCATCAACGTGCAGTGAAGTTAAGCAGACCACAACACGAGTGTCAAGAAAATCGAACACAAAAATCACTTTACGTTGTGATTAATGTAACATTCTGAGCGAATTCACGCGAAGATTGTCACACCGTAGAGTCCTACACTCAAAGCAATCCAGTGATTTTGAGAAGGAGCACCGTGCGCATTTCCCTGTTCGTGACGTGCATGAACAATGTTCTGTACCCACAAACCGGACGCGCGGTCGTCACCGTGCTCGAGCGATTGGGACACGAGGTTGATTTCATCGAATCACAAACCTGTTGTGGTCAGATGCACCTCAATGCCGGATACCGCCCGGAAGGACTCGCTCTGGCGCGCAAGGTCATGAACTCCTTTGAGCGAGCCGACGTCATTGTCGTGCCTTCTGGATCGTGCACGAGCACGATGCGACACCTGTGGAGCGACGTCGCCACCGACGAACACGACGAGAACCTGGTGAGAGACGCTGGGCAGTTCGCGCCCAAGGTCTTTGAATTCACCGAGCTTCTCGTCGACGTTTTGGGTGTCACCGACGTTGGCGCGACGTTCGAACGGCGCGTTACGTACCACCCCACGTGTCACTCGCTTCGTTCAATTCGCGTGGGTGATCGACCGCTGCAGCTCTTGCGACAGGTCAAGGGAATCGAACTCGTCGAATTGCCAGAGTTCGACTCGTGCTGCGGCTTTGGCGGACTTTTCGCCGTCAAGAATGCCGATACCTCGGCCGCAATGGGCTACGACAAGATCGCCAACGTCGTGGCGAGCGGTGCTGAGGTCTTGTGCGCGTCCGATAACTCATGTCTGACCCACATCGCCACTCTGGCAGCAAAGTCCGCACAGAACTCGCGCTCAGCGCGAAGTGCAACTTCTCTGGCGTCAACGTTCGAGGTCAAGCACATCGCTGAAATCCTGGCGTCAACGAAGGCGGGGATCTAGATGGCGAGGACCTTCGCGGGCTCACCCGATTTTCCCGTCGGGGCCAAGACCTCCTTGGCGAATCCTCAACTGCGAGCCAACATGGCCAGGGCCACCAACACCATCCGCACGAAGCGAAACCTTCGTGTTTCAGAACTAGACACGTGGAGGAATTGCGACTCGCCGCTGAGGCAATAAAGAAGACCGCACTCGGTAACCTCCATGAACTTCTCGTTGACTTCGAAACGAATGTCATCGCCGCCGGTGGACACGTTCACTGGGCTCGAGACGCACAACACGCCCAGCGCATCGTGGTGGACTTAGTGCAAGCGACCGGGACGGACAACGTCGTCAAGATCAAATCAATGACGACCGTCGAAGTTGATCTCAATTCGGCATTGGAAAATGTTGGAATCACCGCCTACGAGACGGACCTCGCCGAACTCATTGTGCAACTGGGTGACGATCTACCAAGCCACATCGTGGTTCCCGCCATCCATCGCAACCGCGAAGAGGTTCGTGAAATCTTCAAAGCACACATGGGTGAGTGGGGACTCAAGGCCCCCGACGACCTCTCAAGTTCCCCCGATGATCTCGCCAAGGCGGCCCGGCTGCATCTTCGCGAGCGATTTCTTTCCTCGACCGTGGGCATTTCGGGCGCCAACTTCCTCGTCGCCGAAACCGGATCGGTCGCGATCGTCGAGTCCGAAGGCAACGGACGCATGTGTCTCACTCTGCCGAACACCCTGATCACGCTCGCCGGTATAGATAAGGTCATCCCTCGATTCGAGGATCTTGACGTGTTCTTCCAAGTACTGCCTCGCTCGGCGACCGGTGAACGAATGAATCCGTACAACTCGGTCTGGACTGGGGTCACCAGCGGCGACGGCCCCCAGAATTTTCACGTGGTCCTCATTGACAATGGACGTTCCAGCGCACTCGACGATCGTGTCGGACGTGACGCCTTGCGTTGTATTCGATGCGCCGCGTGTCTCAATGTTTGTCCCGTTTACGAACGAGTCGGTGGTCACGCCTACGGTTCGGTTTACCCCGGACCAATTGGAGCGGTACTCACGCCACAACTCAACCACGTCACCAGTGACCACGTCGCCCAGTCGTTGCCGTACGCATCCACACTTTGCGGCGCGTGCTTTGATGCGTGTCCGGTGCGCATCGACATTCCCAAGTTGTTGGTTCACCTGCGTGGCGAAGTGGTCGACGCCAAGAGGAGCACGGTTCCCACGAGCCAGGAACAAGTGGCGATGCGTGGCGCCTCGTGGATCTTCGCGAAGTCGTCGCGACTGCGCGGCGTTGCCTCGCTCGGTGCACGATCGAGTCGTCTCGCACGCCTGGGCAAATTGTCTCTTCCTGGTTGGCTTTCGGGCTGGAGTCGCTTTCGCACGCTCCCTATTCCTCGTGAAGATTCCTTCGCGACCTGGTGGCGAAGGGAACGTGGCAGTGCGCTGGACTCGTCACGAAAGGTGTCCGCGCCCGCTACGCGTTCAGAACACACGCGACTTGAGCCTCACGCGCTCGGCATCCGCCACCAGGCGACGATCGACGCATCGTCCACGTCGACGGACGCGCGAGAGGCCATTCTCGCTTCGATTCGATTCTCCAATCGTTCCCAACTCGATGCCCCCGCAATACCTCGTAAGTATCGCAGACCCGCTCGAAAAGAGACACCCGATCCGGTCGAGCATTTCGCCGAGCGCGTGCGCGATTATCAGGCCACGGTGAACTTCACGACAGCGGCCGATCTCGCCGGTGCGATCGCGTCGGCGCTCGACGATCGAGCATCGAGCTCGGTCGTCATACCTTCGGGTGTCTCTCGAGAGTGGCTCGCGAACTATCGGGGAAAGATTTGTGATGACGGACCTACGCTGAACGCGAGCGAACTCGATCAGATCGACGCCGTGGTCACTGGTTGTGCCGCGGGCATCGCCGAAACCGGAACCGTGATTCTCAACGCGGGTCCTGATCAGGGGCGAAGAATCATCACCTTGATTCCCGATCATCACGTCGTCGTCATTCGCGCCGACCAGATCGTCGCCGACGTTCCCGACGTCATGAGTCGACTCGATCCCTCGCATCCGCTGACCTGGATCAGCGGACCTTCAGCGACCAGTGACATCGAACTGAGTCGAGTCGAGGGAGTGCACGGCCCGAGGAAATTAGACGTCATCATCGTCCGTTGAGGATGAGTCGGTGAGAGTTGTTACGCGTTGACGGTCTGGACCACGGGTTCGACGTGCAAAATCTCCACACCCAGTTCGCGCGCGGCGAGAATGGTTCGATTATCCGGTGAAGCGTTCGTCACCAGCAAGTCAATCTTGCTGAGCGACGTGACATTCACGAAAGCCACTTGTCCCATCTTGGACGCGTCAGCCAAAACAACCACCCGTCGACTTGATCGAATCGCGGCCAATTTGATTTGTGTGTCTTCCATGTTGTACTCGGTGAGGCCTTTTTCTTCACTGATGCCCGCGGCACCGATGAAGACAGAATCACAATTCAAATCGTCGAAGGTGGCTTCAGCCCTCGATCCGACCAAGCTCATCTCACCGTGACGTAGCTTTCCCCCCGTCACCATGGTTCGAATCTCGGGCTTGGTGTCGAGTTCGGTTGCGATGAGCAATGAACTGGTGATGATTGTCAGAGCGATGCCGGGATTGATGGCGCGAGCCATTTGCAACGTCGTCGTTCCTCCATCAATGATCGTGGTCTCGCCCGGTGAGAGCAGTTCGGCTGCGGCTTCACCAATTCGCTGCTTCGCCGCCGCCTCGTGCGTTGAGCGTTGGAGAATCGGCGGTTGGTATGAGCGGCTCTGTGTGGAGATGGCACCACCTCGAATTCGACGAGCCAACCCCTCTAACTCGAGAAGCTCGAGGTCGCGACGAATGGTCATCTCCGAAGTGCCGAAACTTTGCGCCAGTTCGGCGATGGAGGCCTCTCCGGAATTCAAAAGGCGATTGGCAATGGTCGCCCGGCGTAACTTTGAACTCACGCCGCAAGGATAAAACTCGACTTCACAAAAGTCAATCTCATTTTCACAAAACCGGGGGAATAAATGTGAGGTTTCTTCTAAGGGTCAATCACGAAGGTTGGTGCTCGAGCCCGATTAGTGGCAAAGTTCCTGTTCAGCCACGAAGGGCGAGTCGCTGTACTGCATGGTCGTCCAGGTGAAGGTGTGCACAAAATTCGAAAAAGCTTGTGAGATGCTCCAGTGGTCCGTGATCGAGTGCAAATAACCCGCCAATGGTTGGCACGACAAGGCCTCGCGGGCTTCGGCGAGTTCGAAGAAACTGACGCCCTGGGGAAGCGGCGTGGAAGGCGACCCAAAACGCGCGTCGAGCCAGAGCGGGCCGACCACTTTCTCATGACCGGGACGAGTACGCACTTGGACAATGAAGTGCGAACCAATCGGGTTCGCCAGAGACAACTCGTCAAAAACATAGGTGTTGTCGCCCGCGGCGAGTCCGAACAAACCAATGTTAGGAAAACCCACGTAATAGGTCTCGGGCAATGAAGTGGTCACCGGGTAGTTCACGGGAACCTGAGGAACGATCGCATACGTTGCCGAGCGATTCCAATTCATGAGCTTTCGTCCCGACGAAACGCTGGGCGCAGACGCACCAGTTTGCTCGCCAGCGATCTCCCAGCCATCTTTCGCGAAGTCCGTGGGCGTGATCGGATGGCTGACCTTGGCTCCGTCGGCGTACACCGAACGTTCGTTGGCGATGCCGTTATTTGAAATGTTGCCGAGCGGCAGGAAACGAAAGAACATGACGCTGAGTAGCGCCCAGACCGTTATCCCTGTGACGAGGGAAGCGTTGCGCAGTGACGGATATCCCTCGAACCAGAAAATCATGAAGATCGCGAAAAAGCCCGGTAACAGCATTCGAGCGTGCATGAAGTCGCCCCCAATGGCGGTGACGTAGAGGACGTCGAGCAGCCCTCCAACAACCGGGGCCATCAACACGAGTATTTCGAATCGATGGTGCTCGACCCACCAGACGCGTACACGAGCCGCGGTCACGACCACCAAAATCGAGAATGGAATCCAGAGCCAATAGGTACCAGTGAAGTTGGTGAAGTACGTGACACCTTGACCCAGCCAGATCCTCGACGCAGATTTGGCGAGCGCGGTGTTGGAGACGAAGAGTCCGAAATAGGCAATGCGGAACAGTTCACTGATCAGTGGCAGGGCCGTCAACGCCAACACGAGCAGGACGAAGCGAGGACGAATATGTTGATCGTGCGCACGTTTGAACTGCAAGACCAGCAGAACATAACCAAAGGATGCGCACAACAAGGCCATGTCGGGGCGAATCGTGAAACCGAGCGAAACGACCACCGCGGTTTGGTACACCGCTTGGGGCGACCCGGACATACTTCGCACGAGAAGCCACCAACTCACGCCGATCCAACCAAAGATCAGTCCTGTTTCCAATCCTGACGTTGCGAACATCCACACGCCCGCGACACACGACACGCAGAGAAGACCGACCGGATAGACCGGTTTGGACGTTCTGCGTTCGGCGAAATTGTACGTTCCAAGACCAGCGAACCAGAATCCTGCGCCGGTAAAGAAAAGACCGAGGAGAACCGACCACCATTCGACACTGACAATCCGCACAACCCCCGAAAAGAAGGTGAGTATGGCGACCCACAGCGGATCGGTGTAGACCTCGACGCGCTCGCCATGATTGAAGACGGGACCATATCCGCTCAGAATATTGTGGACGACCCGAAAGTCGATATACGCGTCTTCCGCAACCCAGCGAAACTGCCAACCCCCGACGAGAACGATGATCGTCGGAACGAGAACGAGCGTGTATTTGAGATAACGTCCTCGATTTTCGATCATCGCAGCCCATGTCTAACAGGTGGGTGAGCTCGACATCGCGCGACGGGTCGTCGCCAAGGGCCAGTCGTCGAACGAACGATGTGCACGTGCCCGGCGACTTCGACCTGGTGACGATGCTTCCCGCGAGACTTTGGTGCGGCTGGAGGGATTCGAACCCCCGACACTCGGTTCCGAAGACCGATGCTCTAATCCGCTGAGCTACAGCCGCATTCGTCTTAGGCCGGAATTGTCTCCAATCTCGAAACCAAGACTCCTTCAACCTTAATTGCTGATCGACGTCGTGGACGAAGGGAGTCCCGAACTCGAGATTGCGTGGGTCTTCAAGACCAGACAAATGGTGCGGCTGGAGGGATTCGAACCCCCGACCCTCGGTTCCGTAGACCGATGCTCTAATCCGCTGAGCTACAGCCGCTTTGGTGAAGACGCCATCTTAGCCCACCACCGATTCGTCACCCGAGGTCTTCTCGGTACCATGCACTCATGACTCGAACATTCCAGAACGACCTCGCGACGCTGCTCGATCGGGCCAATGACGAGATGATCGATCTTCGACACGAACTGCACGCGCACCCTGAACTTGCCTTTGCAGAACATCAAACGACCGACGTGATTCGTAGGCGACTCGTGGCTCTGGGTTGGGAACTTCAACCGTGTCCGACGTCCACGGGCGCTGTCGCGCTCATGAAGGGCGCGAAGCCAGGCAAGAAGGTCATGATCCGTGCCGATATCGACGGTCTTCCCGTGCACGAAGAAGGCTCACTCTCTTACGCCTCGCAGAATGAAGGAGTCATGCACGCCTGTGGTCACGACGTGCACACCGCGGGATTATTGGGCGTCGCCGACGTCCTCAGTCAACGTCGAGACGAACTCGTGGGTGACTTCACACTGCTCTTCCAACCAGCCGAAGAAGGTCTGGGGGGTGCGCGGGCCATGATCGATGGCGGAGTCTTGCGTGACAATCCCGTCGATTACATCATCGGTGCGCACGTGACGTCGCTCGCGCCCATTGGCTTCGTTGGCACCCGACCCGGAATCATGATGAGCGAAGCTCGTTCGATCATCGTCAACATCACGGGCAAGGGTGGTCACGGCGCAATGGCGCGCGTGGAGGGCAACGTCGTCTTGGCGGTGAGTGCCTTGGCGCCGCGCCTCAGCGAGATCGTTGACGCGCTGAGCTACGAGGGAACCAATTGTGCGTGCTCAGCAGGGGTCATCCACGCCGGCACCGCCAATAACGTGGTGCCTCGTCACGCTCAACTTCGCGGCACGTTGCGAACGTTCACCTCCGATCAACAAAAACTGGCCCTCGAGCGCCTCGCTTCACTCTTGGCAGACATCGAATCGCAATTCAGTGTCACGTGCACACTCGAACTCGGTGAGGGTACGCCCGCGGTGAACAACGACGCCGACGTCGCTGGCCACGTACTGCGAAGTGCGCGCGACTTCGCGGGTTCGAACAACGTCATGGAATTTCCCCCGGCGGCGCCGAGCGACGATGTATCCGAGTTCTTGAATCGAGTGCCCGGTTGCTACATGTTCGTCGGGGGTGCGAAGCCCGATGGTTCGAGCGGCATGCATCACAGTCCCGACTTCAGTGTGGACGACGCATCGTGTCGAGCCGTGGCGGGTGTTCTCGCCCTGTGTGCCGTTAATCTCGCTCAGTTATAGAAAAGCTTCGACGCGCCCCGCAAGGGAGCTTGATTGCCGTTGATGACAATGCGAACGTCCAAGTCCGCGAAACGATCGGGTGACACGCGACGAGCGTTTCCTCCCGCCAAGTGCACGGTGGTCGCCCCAAACTCGTTGACGAACTTCTCAATCGCCTGACCCAGAATCACGAGCCACGCTTCCTCGTCGAGGGAACGCGAACGCTCCCCAAGAATCTGGTCAAAGGTCTGACCAGAGAGGAACACCTCAGCCCCGACGTCACGGACCTTCTTGATCTGACCATCGATTGCGAGCGCGAGACCAAGTCCCGTGCCGAGCGTCAAGACGAGTTCGGTGCCCTTGCCTTCGATGCAGCCCAGAGCGGCGAGACGCGCGTCGTTGACCACCCGAACGTCACGACTTGTCACGTCACGCAGTGCGTCTTGTAAAGCGAACCCGCGCCAGTGTTCTTCCAGCACCGGATCCACGTCGGTCGTGACACCACCGGGACGTGAAAGGTTGCCGGGCCGCACCACGTGCCCGTTGTCAAAGTCACCGGGAAAACCAACCCCAATCATGGTGGCGCTGCCGTGCAGAATCCGATCTCGAAGCAGATCCACGAGACGCTCGGGCGTGCAGGGATAGGGCGTTGGCTTTCGACGCACGGTCTCGAGTGCCTCACCGTGTGTATCGACTCGACAGAACTTGATGTTGGTGGCTCCGATATCGATGGCGAGAATCTCTTCGAGCACTGGCAAATTGTCAATGGCCATTTGTAAAGAGTACTGAGTTGACTGTTCCGCGTCGTCGCAGTCGGCGTTGATTCCACCACGGTCTCAAGCGAACACTGAATACCGGTCTTCTTCCCGCCACGACGAATGCCGTCCCCGACGGCATTAGGCGAATCGGAGGCGATTTCACGTCTTTCGAATTGTCCACGAGCTCGGGCAAGAATTTCACGACGGTCGGATCGGCGAGACCCGAAAGGACGAGTCGCGTCGCGTGATTGTTCACGATCGTGGCGGCGCGCGCTCCCCATCGCGCCGTCAATTGTGAGAAATCTTGAACAACGGTGAGCAGCGTCACGTCGAGTCCACTGACGGTCGCCGCCATCTGATCGAGCTCATCTAAGGACCCCACGGTGGCCGCTTCGTCGAGCACCATCAAGAGCGGCCTCTGGCGTCGCTCGTCATGGCGTAGCTGTTGTTCTTCGAGGATCATACGAAGGCTTCCGCGAAACAGCGACTCATAATGTTGTTGTTCGCCTCGGGGACTACACAGGTACAACGTGTTAGTCCCGTCGAGCACACCGCGAACGCGCGCGCAAGGCTGTCGAAACCGCCACGGGAGCATCATCGTCTCAGCTGTCGTGAGCACGCCGTCGAGGGTCCGCGCGTCATGCTCGAGGAACGCTCGAACCACTCGGCCAGCCTCACTCAACCCGGTCTTGTCGAGCAGAGTTTCGAAGGTTCGATTCTCGATCACCGCGGCAACGCTGAAGACATCGGTGCCACCTTCGATCGCCAGCATCAAAAGAGCTCCAACCAACTTGCTCGCGAGCGAGTTCCAAAATTCGGTGTCGCCGCGCGACGACGATCCTGAGGTCAAATCGCGCGCGACGCGAAGGGCGTGACGAAGCGTATGCACACCTTCGAGTGGATTCCACGTGAGACCGTGTTCGAGCCCGGGCTCGAGAAGCTCAACGTCACCGAGCGACTGACGCCACTGAAGCGTCGAGCGAAGCACGTCGCTCTTCACGCTGGTCACCACCACCGGACCCTCCCAGTTGAGGATGGCGGGAACGACCAACGACGACGTTTTGCCCGACTGGGTTGGTCCAACAATCAGCAATGAGCTTCTTTTCTCTAGGTGCATCAGCGGTCCGACCGAGAAGCCCTTCCACACTCTTCGCCCCAACACCGGTCGAGTGTTCACGAGCCCGCACCACGCATCGCCTGGTCCGTGTCAACGAAAGAGACGTCTCGCCCATCGGGGTTGATTCGCACGATTGAGCGATGGGCGCCATAACGAACCAGAGCCACTCCTTTAGGCAGCGACACGAGGTATCGCTCTTCGCGCTCGTGGAGTCCCAGAGCCACGGCCATCTCGCGAGCTTCGTTCGGTGGTTGGCGAAAGAGCCACGAGGTCTCGCATTCTCGAAGGAGGCCCTCGGCTCGTTCGCGCTGCGCGCTCCCCTGGTCGCCAGCGGCACCAACGTCGGTCCAACGGTGCAACACGAGCACGTGGCTGATGCCTCGCGAACGAGCTAACTTCCAGAATCCCTGCAACCAACGCAGCGCGTGCGGGTCAGCGAGTAGCGCCCACGCCTCATCGAGCACGAGGTAACCAAATCCGCCTTGTTCGGCGCCAACCATTTGTTGCGCGGCACCCACGGCGCTGAGGGCCGCAATGGAGAGCGCACTTGACGACCACATCGTCGATAAATCCACGACGACGAACTGGCCTTCGAGAACCATGGCGTTACCTTCGCCATCGAACAGTCCGGCGAGGTCTCCCTCAACGAATCGGTACAACATGAGTGCGAGACTGCGCTCGACCGGATGTGTCAAATCCACTAGATGGGGACGAAGAACCTCGAGCAATGAACGAAGCACGCGAGACGGTCGTGGCGACATCGTTGAACGGAAAAGTTCGTCGAGCACGTAATGCTGATCACTGCTGAGCGGGGCACCTTGCGCGGTTCCTAACAACGCTCGCAAGAAGTCCAATCCCTCTCGTGCGTCAACCGGAAACGGATCGCACCAACCGTCTCTTCCCAGCGCGACCGAGTTCGCACCGTACGAAGCGCCAAGTGCGCCATATTCACCCTTGGGGTCGATGACCACCACTCGACGGCCCCGCTGCAATGCTCGATCAAGCAGCATCTTCACCAACGTGCTCTTACCTGCTCCGATCGAACCAGCAACAATCATGTTGGGATTGCTGATCAGACTCGCTTGATAGGCATCAAAGGGGTCAAAGACGAAGTCAAAACCCTGCAGGGACGTGCCGAGAGCTCGACCGCTCAGCCCCGTTCCCGCGTCGTGCGCGGGAAGGCGCAGCGAACGCAGATCCGCCGAGGTGGCCCAATGCGACCAAGGTCGCGCTACCAACCAGGGCCCCCTGGCAATTGGAAGCAGTACCAGAGCGCTTGGAGCCCGCCACCTCGCTGCACCTGAAGTCCAGCATTCTCACACGATCGAATCAGGTCCTTCACCGCGAAACGCAGCTCCGCTCGTGAATTTGATCGCACGACCACGAACGCACCCACTCGCATCAACGCTTGTCCCGCGACGACGAGTTCTTCACGTTGCACCAGGCGTCGAAGTGCCCTCGAGGCTTTGGCCGTGCGCCGAAATCCCGCGGCGCCCCTGACGGCGCCATCGCTGCCGAGCTGGTGCACGGCGCGCGACACGACCCGCTGCGCCTTCGTCGCTGGAACGATGTCAAAATGAAGAGCAATGTCGGGCCGACAGTTCGCACGTTGTAATTTGTCGAGCAACGAGACCGGGCTCGGTGAACCCGTGAAATCGATGACGCGTAGCGTGCTTCGCACTTGTTCCGCGCAGCGCACGTAACGCCACCGCTCGAGGAATCCCAAGGTTCCGTCTCGCCTCACGCCGAGGACGAGACGAAGTAAGCCAACATTCTCGCTCCAACCTTCAGGAGCTGAGGTCTCACCCGGCAAAGTCAGCAACGTCGATGTCGAACGTTGCTCTGGATGAACGTGCACCGAGACGTGACTTGACGAGGTGCGTGTGGAGAGTCCCACCATGAGCGCGCTCATCTTCTCGGCCAGCTCGACGTCTCCACCCGAAAGATCGAGACGACCCCGATGGTGCAGTTCATAACCTTTCACGCGCACGTCGCCGCGAGCATGAATTGCCATCGTTGTCTCCTCGTCTCGCACCTGAATGACGTTCCAGTGCGGGCGAAGGGCGAATCGAACGCCGATCGTGAGATGTTCGCCAATCGTGAGACGATCAAAGATTGGTATGGAACACACGAGAAGTGCGAAACCGAGCAACACCTCGACAATCGAGGGGCTCGAAACAATGACCCCGTCGCCGAGTAGACCTAACCCGGCAACGATGAGGACCGCCTGATGCCGGCGAATACCAATCCAGCGTGCGTCAGCGTCGGTATCACCAAGTCCGATGTATTCATTCGTCAAAGTGCCAACCAAGAACGGGTCCAAGTTCGTCGCTTTGCAAAACGACGTGACCACCGCGAAGTTGCGGTGTTCCAATGGGAGGGTCGGGTCGCGGACCCTCGGAGGTAGGAACACTCACCTCAGGACTGGAGTCCCACATCGCTAAGCCCAAATCCTCGGGACGATCTTCGGGGCTTGGCGTTGGAACCTCGGGCATCAACGCCCGCGCGGCGACCACCGCGGGTGAAGAAGGAGCGTTGCTCACACTTTGAGTGAACCGACGTCGGACTCCTTCCATATTGTGAACCGCCGACTGCTCGACAAAAGGAATGAGTCGTAACAAAACGTACGGGGAGAACGACGCCAACATCAAGGTGACCGCGCCGACAATCACCAAACTCGCCGAATCACCGGTCAGTTCGTTAAAGCCCAAGGTCAGCGCAATGACAATAAGGAACTTGCTCGCCGCGACTGCGAGAAACGTCTCGCTCAATCGAATACCAAGTCTGCGCAACGAAGGAAACGTCGACAAGGGAACAACGATCGGAACGACGACGAGCAAGAGTGCGAGAACGACAGTTCGAAGTACTAACTCACACCACAAGAGCCACGAACCGAGCACGACGCCCGCCGCGAGCAGAAACAAGCCGAATGCTGGCGACGTCGACGAAAGTGACGTTAAGGTCGAGACGATTTTCGACTCGTCTTGAACTACCGATGCAGCGGCAGTTCCCGATAACTCATTAACTGCGCGAAGGATGATGAGAGCCATGGGCCGGGCGACGAGGACACCCAAGACGCACGCCGGAGCGACTCCGAAGTACACCCTCCAAAGCGACGAGGCATCGCCGTGACGCAGCGCCTGAAGTGTCGCGACCATCAGCCCGATGATCATAAGAATCGGCGAAATCGTCAGAAGACTCGTGAACTCCTTGGTCGAAGCGTCAACGACCGTTGAAGGTTCACTCGACGACGTCAGTACGTGACCTGACGCTGCGAGCAGCCATTGCACGCTGTTGAGTATCCAGGCGGTCAACGCATTGAACACGTCGCCCAGAGTTGCCTTGGCAATCGACGTCGTCGCGCAACTGACGGGAGAAAAGATGCACAAAACGTGATTCATCAGTGGACGCTTAATCCCGTGTGAAAGAAGAAGTTGATGAGGCTCGGTGCCGCCCCGATCAACACCGCGGCCAACAGCGACGTCCCCACCGCCCTCGCCCCGACGCGGACTGATGCATGTTTTGGGTGTGACTGCCGATCGCCCAAAGGGCCGCACCTATCAAAAGGGCGATGAGCGCACCGATGAGTGCCCACGACGCCACGCCATTGGCGATCTGTTGAATCGCTTCACTCCCGGGTAGCGACGTTGGCGAAGGACTGAGATTGACGTCGGCGACGAACATGATGCACCCACTTTCGATGTTGGAGTGCCCAAAGGTCGCGGTTCCACGCAATACCCGACATCTGCGAGAATGAATATTGTGCTCGTCGCATCGCTAAGAAATTTCGCCTCGCAGTGGGCACCCCTGCTCGTCTATCTCGCGATTGCGGGAGTCTTACTCGTCGGTGTGCTCATCGGCATCCTCGTGAACCGGCGACGCGGTCACCGTTCCATCGCCCAGCGCTTGACCGCACTCGGCGGACGACTAGGTGTCGAACCTCACGACGACAATGGGAACGTTGAGAACGCACTGAGCTACCTCGAAGCGGTGACCGGTGAAGCGTCGCTCGCGGTGTCTGAGTCGAGCGCGGGATCCATTCGTCTTCGCCGTTCTCTTGACGCGCTGCCACTCGGGCTGGTGCTCTGTGATGAGGCGGGCGGCGTGATTTTCCGTAACAATCAAGCCGAGACGCTCATGGCGAGTCGATACGGCGACGCAATCGCCGCTCAGGCAGTCACCGAGGTACTCGCCGAAGGCTGGTCCAACGGCGTGGCCGAGCGGACCATCGACATCTACGGACCACCTCGTAGGACGCTGACCGTGCGAGCGTCGGTCATCGATGATGGCCGAAGACCACTCGGCGTCATCGCGGTAATCGAAGACGTTTCGGAACGGCGTCGACTCGAAGATATTCGCCGCGACTTCATTGCGAACGTTTCGCACGAACTCAAAACGCCAATGGGCGCGTTGGGCCTGCTCGCCGAGACCCTTCAATTCGAGCGGGATCCTTCAGTAGCGAACCGACTCGCCGAGCGCATCAATTCTGAGGCCTTCCGCGTGAATAGGATCATCGAGGACTTGCTCGACCTGTCGCGAATCGAGAGCGAAGGTTCACCAATGCGCGAACCAGTCCCCGTGACGCTCATCGTCGCCGACGCGATCGAGAGAATACGAACCGCCGCCGAACAGCACGACGTCTCGCTCGATTTCATCGAACCCATTTCGAATTTCGTCATTGTGGGCGACCGTCGTCAACTGATCTCCGCAATACACGCGCTGTTGGAAAACGCTGTTGTGTATTCACCGTCGGGTGGAAAAGTCGTGATTTCCATCGACCGCATCGAGCCCTCGACGACCGATGAAGGTGAGAGCATCGGGGCCTTCGTGCGCATCGCGATCAAGGACGATGGTGTTGGGATACCGGCGAAGGATCTCGAGCGCATCTTCGAACGGTTCTATCGAGTCGACCCTGGTCGCGCTCGAGAAACTGGCGGTACGGGTCTCGGGCTCAGTATCGTTCGACACGTTGCCCATAACCATGGAGGAAACGTCGTCGTGGACTCACGCGAAGGCGAAGGCTCCACGTTCGCCCTCGAGCTACCAATGAACCAATGATGGCTAAGAAGTCCAATTCCGAAGGCAAGACCCACGTCTTACTCGTCGAAGACGAGGAGTCCTTCGTCGACGCGCTCAGCATCGGACTGGATCGTGAAGGCTTCAAGGTAAGTGTCGCCAGGGACGGTCAACAAGCGCTCACGTTATTCGCACGTGAATCCTTCGACCTCGTGCTCTTGGACCTCATGTTGCCCAAATTGTCCGGACTCGATGTGTGCCGCACGATTCGTTCCAGTAGTGACGTGCCGATCATCATCGTCAGTGCCAAGGGCGAGGAGGTCGACATGGTTCTCATGCTCGAAATCGGCGCCGATGATTACGTCACCAAGCCGTATCGCCTACGCGAATTAGTGGCTCGGATTAGGGCCGTCTTACGGCGGCGCGAAACCCACGAACACGAAGAGGCGAACGACGAAGTCATCGAGCAGGGTTCGTTGCGCCTCGATATCGACGCTCGACGTTGCTACGTCAACGGCGATGAGATCAAGTTACGTAAGAAGGAATTCGCTCTCCTTCGTCTTCTCTTGGAAAATCCGGGCAGGGTCCTCACCCGTGAAGTCCTCATCGATCGCGTGTGGGGCAATGACTACGTGGGTGACACCAAGACGCTGGACGTGCACATCAAGAGACTGCGCACCCTCATCGAGGACGATCTGAAGAACCCGACGCACATCACAACGGTGCGCGGAATTGGCTATCGATACGAAGTCACCAAAGCTTCCGCGTAATCGTCAATTGAGTACCCATATAGGGTGCGAGGGACTCGGGCAACGCAATTGATCCGTCCGGCTGACGATACGTCTCAACCAGTGCGGCCCAGATTCGCGCCCACGCCAAAGCTGATCCGTTCACCGTGTTCACGAACGCCGTTGATCCGTCGTCGGTACGAAATCGCACGTTCGCGCGCCGAGCTTGGAAATCACGGAACCAACTCACCGAAGACACTTCCAACCATCGATCCACACCGGGGCTGTAGACCTCAAGATCAATGGTTCGCGCCGACGACGTTCCAAGGTCTCCGGCGCACAAATCGAGCAGACGGTACGTCAATCCCAGTGCTTGAAGAAGCGCTTCGGCTCTAGCCAATATGTCGGCGTGCGCCTCGACGGCCTGATCGGGCGTACAGTAGGCGAAGAGTTCAACCTTGTCGAACTCGTGCACGCGAAGCAGTCCGCGGGTATCTCGTCCCGCCGCTCCCGCCTCACGTCGAAAACAGGCGGTTTGAGCCGTGAATCGAATCGGCAGTCGCGCTTCGTCGAGAATCTCGCCACGAAGCATCGACGTGAGAGGCACTTCGGAGGTCGGTATCGCCCAGAGATCGTCGCGTTCGATGGCGTACATGTCGTCGGCTGACTTGGGTAAATGGCCCGTTGACATCATGGTCTCGGTGAGGGCGAAACTCGGAGGGCGAATCTCTTCGTAGTCCTGCATATGGGCGTTCAGCGCGAATGCGCCCAACGAGCGAAGCAGTCTCGAGCCCGCGCCGCGATAGAGAGGAAACATCGATCCAGCGAGCTTGGCCCCGGTCTCCATATCCAAGATGCCCAATTCGCTCCCGATATCCCAGTGCGCGACGCGCTGGTGGTCTTGGTAAACGGGAAACGGTTCTCCCTGATCCATACCGACCCACCACCGGCGAAGCTCGACGTTATCGTTTTCGTCCTTGCCGTCGGGTGCTTCGGGAGCGGGGATGTTCGGAATCATCAGCAGTCGTTCGCGTAGCTCGCTCGCCACCGCATCAAGCCTCTGCGTCGCTTCTCGCTCTTGGTCTCCGATGTCACGACTTTGCGAAGCGAGCTCGTCCGCGCGTGTCGCGTCCTTCGCCTTTCGAGCCTCTCCCACCTGACGCGATAACTCCTTTACCTGTGCTCGAAGTCCCTCAGCTTCTTGCAAGAGGCGACGGTGTTCACCGTCGAGCACCAAGATCTCATCCATTTGCGAAGGCAGAACACCTCGACGCGCTAAAGCGGACTTCACAAAATCGGGCTCTCGACGGAGTTGAGCGAGGTCAATCATGTTGGCCAGCCTACCGAGGTGCTCGTGCGCGCAAGAAGCGTCTAGGTTCAAAGGTCGTGAGTAACGCCGTCGAGATTCAAGAACTCAAGGTTTCCTTCGGGTCCTTGGTCGCGCTCGATGACGTCTCACTTCGCGTTGGTTACGGCGAGGTCGTGGGCATCCTCGGACCCAACGGTGCCGGAAAGACCACGTTGGTCGAGACCCTTCTGGGTTTTCGTCCTCCGACCTCGGGGACCGTTCGACTCCACGGACTCGACCCCGAGCGCGACCACCACGAAGTAGTCGCGCGCACCGGAGCACTTCTCCAACGAGGTGGCGTTTGGTTCCCGATGACTCCTCGACAGGTACTCGAGCTCACTTCGACCTACTACGACGCACCGCGCGACGTCTCAGAGCTCTTGGACTTACTTGATCTCGAACAGTGTGCCCGAACACCCTGGCGACGACTCAGCGGAGGCGAACAACAGCGCACGCTGTTGGCGCTCGCCCTCCTTGGACGACCTCGCGTTCTCGTGCTTGACGAACCAACATCCTCGGTGGACCCCGAAGGTCGTCAGGTGATCCGAGACATCATCAAGTCTGAAAAATCTCGCGGCTGTGCGCTGCTGATCACGACCCACGAACTCGACGAAGCCGAGCGCTTGGCCGACAATCTCTTACTGCTACACCGTGGGCGCGAGGTGGCCCAGGGCACCTTGGAACAACTCGCGGGTGCGCCCGAGTTGATCATCGACGTGTCAGGTCCGATCGATGAAGCGGCGCTCGCTCGAGTCCTGAGCTGTCGCGTGGTCCATGACGGACCGCTTCGACTGCGTTGTGATGTCGCCTCCACGCCCGAGAGGATCACCGCCGCCACCACATTTCTCGCGAGTCAAGGCGTCACGTTGGTCTCACTGCGTACCCGCGCGAGTCTCGAAGAGCGGTATCTCGAACTCATTGGTGAAGAGCGAACAGGACCCTCGACATGAACGCGTGGTGGGCACAAACTCGCGCCGAAGTTCGAATGACGGTGCGTCGAGGTGAGACGCTCTTGCTCACCATTGGTATTCCGGTCGGACTCTTGGTGTTCTTCTCGTTGGCGAAGGTAACGACCTCACCGAACGCTCACCGCGTCAACTTCATCGCACCCGGGATCCTCGCGCTCTGTGTCCTCTCGACTTCGTTGGTGGCGCTGTCCATTGGTACCGGCTTCGAGCGTTCCTACGGCGTCCTTCGACGTCTCTTCGTAACGCCCCTCGGGACACGTCGTCTCGTCGGCGCCAAGGTGGCGGGTGTGCTCGTCACCGAAGGAATCCAAGTCGTTGTCTTGTTCATCGTGGCCTTGGCTCTCTCGTGGCATCCTCGCGGTGGGGCGCTCGGCGGCGTCGAGGTCGTCGCGCTCTTGGTACTCGGCTCGGCCGGGTGCGCGGGCATTGGCCTGTTGCTCGCGGGTCAGCTTCGCGCCGAGGTGAATCTTGCTGCGAGCAACGGTCTCTATCTCGTGTTGCTGTTGTTCTCGGGCATCGTCATTCCCGTGTCGTCACTTCCGGTGTTCGTTCGCCATATCGTCATTGGCGTACCCTCGGGTGCGCTCGCCGAAGGATTGCACCGAATCCTTGGCCAAGGCCTCGCACCCACACTGAGCGATTGGGTCTCACTGGCGGTCTGGGCGGTCTTGGCACCCGTACTCGCGGCTCGAACGTTTCGCTTCGACTAGCGCTGAAGCTGTTCGATGCCCGAGGCGAAGTTGGAAATTGAAATCGCGCCGAAATAGACGCGCTCGACGACACCTTGATCGTTTAGGAAGACCGTCTCGGGCAACGTGTCGAAATTGAACAGTCCCGCCGTCACCGTCGAATTCGAATCAAAGGCCACCGGAAACGTCACCCGATCCTTCTTCACGAACGCCTTGGCACTGGCTCGAAGATCGTTGGCGTCGATGCCGAGCACGCGCACGTCGCCGAGTTTGTGGGTCGAGAGTATCGAGCCACTTTGGGTATCTCGGGTTGACAAACCGTGCACCAACTGGCGAAGAAGACCAACACCGAAGGGTGACCACCCCGCCACGGCGACGTCTCGGTCCCTCCGTTCAGTCCCGCCTCGGTGAAATTGGCAATGGTCTTTCCCTGGAGGGCAGTCGTTGGCTGCGCGTTCGACGAAGTGACCTTGCCTCCGGTCACCACGGAGACCACGATGATGAGCGCGATGGCAATCGCCGCACCAATGCCGAGCGAGACGAACATCATGGGCGAGGGGTGTCCCCGCGTTGGTTTAGTGGTTTCGGACAAGGACATCAACCGCCATCATGACGAACAAGGCCGTTAGATAGGTGATGGAGAAATGGAACAGGCGCATCGCCTCGGCGACGTCAGCCCGGCCGCTGCGAGCGTGTCGATAGAGACGCAACGCGTAGAACGTGAACAGACCGCCGAGCACCGTCGCCGAAAGTGCGTAATCCAACCAAGATGCGCAGCCGGTCCGACCAACATCGTGATCGCCCACAACAGCACCGAGTATGCGAGGATCTCGAGTGTCGTGCGGCGTAGCGAAGCGACGACGGGCATCATGGGCACGTTGGCCGCCTGGTAATCGTCGCGGTAGCGCACCGCGAGCGCCCAAAAGTGCGGTGGCGTCCAAATAAAGATGACAAGGAACAATAAGACGGGCGTCCATCCGAGTGAGTTGGTCACCGCCGACCAACCAATCAAGACCGGTACCGCTCCCGCCGCACCACCAATGACGATGTTCTGCTTCGAGCGCCGCTTTAGCCAGATGGTGTAGATGAAGACGTAAAACGCGGTGGCCGCCATGGCGAGCCACGCGGACAATTCATTCACCCAGATCGCGAGCACCGCGAACGAAATGACTTCGAGGGCCAGTGCGAAAATCGTCGCGGCGCGAGGACTCATGACACCGGTCACCAGGGGTCGTCTCTTCGTGCGGTCCATCACGGCATCGATGTCACGGTCAATGACCATGTTGAAAGCGTTGGCACCACCCGCCGCGAGCGTTCCGCCGATTAACGTCGCCACGACGAGCCAGAGACCGGAATCCCGTTCGCCGCGACGACCATGGTGGGAATCGTCGTGACCAGTAACAACTCGATAATCCGTGGCTTGGTCAGTGCGACGTAACCGCGCAGCACCTCGGTCGCTGAAAATTTTGAAGTGGCGGCAATGGTCACAGACGACATTCTACGGTTCAGCAAAATCCCTAGGCTACGAACGGCCACCTTCCGCTCGACGCGTCGCTCCTCCGGTGTTTCGCTTGGTTCGCCTTCGCCGTTTTCCTCGCAATGATTCTGATCGTCCTCTCGGGGGCTGCAGTCGACTCACGGGCTCGGGTCTCGGGTGTCCGGACTGGCCCACCTGTTTTCACGGTCGAATCACGGGGTCCTGGAGCATCCACCCGTTCATTGAGTACGCGAATCGGATGATCACCGTCACGCTGATCATCCTCACGGGCGTTACCTTCGTCGCCGCATGGTTACGAAGTCCGCGTCGACGCGACCTGCTCATGCTCTCGGGCGCTCTCATCGTGGGAGTGATTGCTGACGCGGTGCTCGGTGGATTCGTTGTGTACACCAAATTGAATCCCTGGCTCGTGTCGATGCACATGTTGCTCTCGCTCACGATGGTCGTCATCGCCGCGGTGCTGTATCACCACTCCAAATACCTCTACGGTTCTGGATCGCGTAGCGACGTGCGCGACCCCCATTTCCAACGCATTGCCCGACTG
>CAWICL010000018.1:0-21823 GCA_963834545.1 uncultured Acidimicrobiaceae bacterium
CGGAAGCGGTGTGCCCCAGAATCGATCGCGCGAAAGGGCCGAGTCCACATTGTTCGCGAGCCATTCGCCGAAGCGGCCCTCGCGTATGTGACTGGGATGCCAGTCAATCGTACTGTTCTCAGACATCATGAGATCCTTGAATTGACTGGTCGCGATGTACCAACTCGGCTTACCCCAGTAGATGAGCACCGTGCCACAGCGCCAGCAATGGGGCAGCGAGTGAACGTAGTCAAGACGACTCAGCAGCATGCCTCGCTTGTCGAGTTCGTCGTTGATCGCGTGATTCGCCGCGCGCACGTCAATGCCCGCCAGCCACAACACCTCACTCGTGAAACAGCCGTCCGGACCCACCGGATTGATCATGGGCAGACCGTTATCGCGTGCAATCTGTCGGTCGATCTCACCGAACGCGGGTGCTTGATGAACCAGACCCGTACCGTCGTCGGTGGTCACGTACTCGGCAGCGACAACATAACAAGAGTCAACGAGCGATGAAAGCTCGACGTCATCAAAAGGACGCTCGTAATGCACGCCGACAAGTTCGGCGCCGAGGATGGTCGCGTCAACGGTCGCGTCGTCACCGAACACCTGTTGCACGAGCGCCCGGGCGACGATCATGCCGTCGACCACGGCGTACGTGACCTCGGGATTCACCGCGACCGCCACATTCGAAAGTAATGTCCACGGCGTCGTCGTCCAAACAACGAGGTGCGTCGCACCAGACAGTCCCCCGTGCTGAGCCGAGTCGGTGATACGCAGTTTCACGTACGCGCTCTCGTCGGTCTCGTCGGTGTAGACGTCGGGCTGACCGAGTTCGTGACTGGACAAGGCGGTACCACAACGAGGGCAATACGGAACGACCTTCAGAATCCTCGTAGAGCAATCCACGATCGAAGAGCTGTTTGAGTTGCCACCACACCGATTCGACGTAGGCGGGATGGAACGTGTAGTACGCGTGTTCCATGTCCGTCCAATAACCGATTCGCTCGGTGAGTTTCTCGAATTCGTCAACGTAAATCAACACCGATTCGCGGCACAGCCTGGTGAATTCCTCAATGCCCACCTTCTCGATGATGTCGATTTTCCCCGAGAGTCCCAATTGCTTCTCAACTTGCACTTCAACGGGTAGACCGTGGGTGTCCCAACCGGCTCGACGCGACACAAATCGACCTTGCATGGTTTGGTATCGGCAGAAAAGATCCTTGTACACGCGCGCCCAGACGTGATGGAGTCCGGGTTTGCCATTGGCGGTGGGCGGACCCTCGTAGAAGACCCATGGTTCGGCCCCTTGTCGCGCTTTCATCGAACGGGCGAAGACATCGTTCGCCTTCCACCGAGCAAGTTCGACCTCTTCAATGGCCACAAAATCGAGTTCGGCGCTGACGGGGCGAAACACTCTTCTCCTTCGATGAATCTTCCCATCGTAGTTGGGCAATGCGTGCAGGTTCTTCTACGCTCTAAGCATGTCCGAGGTAACTATTCGCGATCAATCAATTGACACCGCGGGCGCCTTGGCAATGCTCTACGCAGCGACCGACGAACTCGTGCAACGCTACGGCGAGATTGATGACGATGGTCGACTCGCCTTGGATGAACTTCGTGCACCCAGCGGAGCGTTTCTCGTCGCACGCCTCAATGCTCAGCTCGTGGGCGGCGTTGGGCTTCGAAGGATCGGCGAAGCGAGCGAGCACCTCGGCGAAGTGAAACGGCTGTGGGTGCGTCCCGATCTACGACGCCAGGGCATCGCGGCCCAACTCATGGAGGCCATCGAAGACAAGGCGCGAAAGCTGAGTTTTCGTCAGTTGTATCTCGAGACCGGCCCAGCCCAGCCCGAGGCAATTTCGTTCTACCCCAAGCATCAGTGGCAGCGCGTCGAGCAATTCCCGCCCGGCGTGTTCTCACACGACGTCGCGCTGCGCTTCACCAAGGTTCTCTAGGCGAAGCGCTCGTCCAGCCACGTCGCGGTCAACTCCTCGAGGGAATCGAGCACGAGGTCGGCCAATGCGAACTCGGGACGCTGACGGTCCTCGCCAACGGGCACCGCCACCACCGTCATGCGCGCGGACTTACCCGCGAGGACCCCCGCCGCGGAGTCTTCGAAGACGAGACATTGGCGAGGGTCAACTTGCAACGAAGCCGCCGCCGTCAAGAAGACCCCAGGATGAGGTTTGCCGAAGGGCTCAACGTCAGCCGAATGGATGACCTGAAATCGGTCTCGTAACCCAAAGTGGTCGAGGCATCGATAGATCAACGGAAGAGGTGTCGAACTCGCAAGACCCACCACACCTCGTTCACTCGCGAGCTCGATCGCGCGCGTCGCACCGGGAAGTAAGACGCCCTCGGATTCGACCAAGTCACCTACGCGCTCGAGAAGTTCCTGCACAACCTGGGCCGGGCTTGGCGAATCCCATGGAAATTTCGAGAACCAGTACTCAACGACTTCGTCGACGAACATGCCCTTGGTCGAGCGATCCTCGTCATCGGTGAGTGGCACACCCAGAGCGCCAAAGATTTCCAACTCAGCTTTGTGCCAAAGGATCTCGGAGTCGATGAGAAGGCCATCCATATCAAAGAGCGTGGCTCGCAATGTCATCTCGCAACTGTTACACACGCAACAACTACGTTTGGCTCATGATCGAAGTGCGCCCCTTAGGACCGGGTGACGCCGCGCTTGTCGTGGATCGAATCGTCAAACGCCTCGATGACGACGCCACAATCTCTCAATTCGTCAATCCAATCGGTGAAAAGACCCTCTTGCTCGAGACTCTCTTGCTCGCAACGAGGTCAACCTGGATAGCTGAAGAAAATGGAGCGATTATGGGCCATCTGTTTGCGGCGGTTCTCGAAGATTCTCGCGAACCAACGACCGCGTGGACGGGGCCCGACGGGTTTTCCTACGAGGACCCAGGAGTACTCGACCGGTTGTTAGAGGGAGCAAGCCCGCAATGGCGTCGCGCTCACGTAGAACGACATGCCGTGTGGGTTCTCGACGTACCCGAGCGCACCGCGCCATGGACTGAACGTGGCTACGAGCGCTTCAGTATTCGAGGGGTGATGGCGCTTGTTCCAAAAAAAGTCACCTCGCTCTCGGCATCGATGTCACTTCGAGCGGCGACTCGTCGAGACCTTGGGCGCATCCTTGCTCTTGACCGTGTGATTGATCGCGCACAAGGCGAACGATCCAAGGCGTGGTCGAAGAATCGCCGCACGACTCGACGCGAAATGCTCACGCTCTTAGAAGACCCCGAAGTCGAACACGTGCTGGTCGAATCGAATCACCGCGTCCTCGCACAAGCAATCACGTTCCCCCAAGCCACGCAGCGTGGGTCATTCGATCACACGCTGCATCTCAGCGAGGTGGCGGTTGATCGCGCGGTTCAAGGTCGTGGTATCGCTCGAGCAATGTTGGACGAGGTGCTCGATCGCGCGCGCGTTCGAGGATTTGACTACGTCGAAGCACAGTGGCGGGTGAGTAATCACCAAGCCAATTCATTTTGGTTGAACTACGGACTGACGCCCACCTTCGTGCGACTACAACACTCCTTAGCTGAGTGATGCCTCAATCGCCGCGACGAGTACCGGATCTTCGGGCGTCACCAGCGGCGCGAAGCGTTGGACCGCACCGTCTGGTCCAACCAAGAATTTCTCGAAGTTCCAGCGAATGTCCCCGCTGTATCCCTCGGCGTCGGCGACCTTGTTGAGTTCGGCGTAGATCGGACTCTGGTCTTCACCGTTGACGTCGATCTTCTCGAACAGCGGAAACGTGACCCCGTACGTCGTCGAGCAGAACGTTTGGATCTCCTCGGAGCTGCCTGGCTCTTGGCCAGCGAACTGGTTGCAGGGAAAGCCAACCACGCTGAAACCTCGTGCCTCGTACTTCTTTTGCAACGCCTCGAGTCCTTCATATTGTGGGGTGAGTCCGCACTTCGAGGCGACGTTCACCACGAGGACCGACTTGCCCTGATAGGGAGCGAGCGAACTGGGCTCGCCATTCAAGGTGTGCACTGGAATGTCATAAATAGTCATGCTCCGAGACTATTGGTGACTCACGCGACGTTGACCGTAGGCTGAACAAATGCTCGCAGTGGTCATCAATGGAGAAAACCTCGAGATATTCGACCGACCGAACCCGAAGCCCGGCCCGACGGGAGTGGTGGTGAACGTGCACTCCTTCGGGCTGAACGCCGCCGATCTCTTGCAGAGAAAGGGGCTCTACCCCGCACCTGCGGGTTGGCCCGCCGACGTGCCGGGAATGGAACTGGCTGGCGTGGTCACGACGGTCGGCGTGGAGATCGATGAACCGCTCGTGGGTCGACGAGTATGCGCACTCGTTGGTGGTGGCGCCCAGGCGACCTTGTGCGCGGTACCCGCCGAACACTTGATTTTCGTGCCCGACCACGTGTCCTGGGAAGAAGCCGGTGGTTTCGCCGAAGCCTTCTGCACCGCCTATGACGCACTGGTGTTACAGGCGTCGCTCGAACCAGGCGAACGCGTCTTGATCAGCGGTGCCGCCGGCGGTGTGGGTTGTGCCGCGGTGCAGATCGCTCACGCCCTCGGTGCCCACGTCATCGCCTTGACGCGCGATCCACAGCACCACAAGGAACTTCGCTCCTTGGGAGCCGACGAGACCGTCTGTTCCAAAGACGTGGACGCACTCGAGCCCGTCGACGTTGTCCTCGAACTCGTCGGAGCCCAGAACCTCGAGAACGTCCAGCGAATCCTCGCGCCCTTTTCTCGTGTCGTGGTCATTGGAGTGAGTGCGGGTAGCCGGGCCGATATTGATCTCTTGAACATGATGTCTCGACGCGTCACCTTCACCGGATCCACTCTTCGTGCACGCTCTCGCGCCGACAAGGCAATCGTCATTGCGAAGGTGAACGAGGTCTTGGTCCCTTGGTGGAATGAGGGCAAGCTACGGGTACCCTCGGCCGGACGCTTTAATTTTGAAGACATCAACCGGGCCTACGCCTTCTTTGCCAAGCCCGGCAAGTTCGGCAAAGTCATCGTCTCGATCCAAGAGTGACCACCACGGAGGGTTGCGATGAACGCTGAAGTCCGTCGTCCCCATCCGTCACGGTGCGATCCACGTCGGAGTGACTACGAGGCGATCATCGTCGCGCATCGCGAAGCAGTGCTCGCGGGACAGCCGACCTACCGCGATCCGTCAAGCGGCCTCATGGTACTTACCGTGACGTCGTTGTTAGAACGAAACTCGTGCTGCGAGAGTTTGTGTCGGCACTGTCCGTACCTGGACGACTAGACCACGACCGGGGCTTGGTCGTGTTGACCAAGGTGGTGTCGGTCAATGTTGACGAGTGAATAAAAGAACACCGCCGCCACGAAGATCATTAGCGCGCCAAATCGAAAGGCTAGGTCGTAACCGTGCACTGCGCCCGCGACGTGCAGGGCCGCCTTAGCGGCGTTGGTCATACCCGGACGAAGCGAGGCCGCCACGAACGCCGAGGCGCTCGTCACGAAAATCGTATTTTGGATTGCGGTACCGAAGGATCCGCCGATCTGCTGGGCGGTGTTCAGTACTGCCGATGCCGCCCCGGTGTCTTCGGGATGCACGTTGAACAGCGCAGTCGATGCCACCGCCACGAACGTGGCGCCCAGACCCAGGCTCGCGATGATCATCGCGGGCATGACTTTGCCTAGGTAACTGCTGTCGGGCGCGAGAAACGAGAGCAAGAGCAAACCCAGCGCGCCCATCAGACATCCCACCGTCGCGATCATGCGCGGTCCGATCTTGGGCAGGATCTGGCTCGTCACGCCGGCCGCCAAGATAATCCCCACCGAGAACGGGAGATAGAGCAGGCCCGTCTTGACTGCGGAGTATCCGTGGACGTCTTGGAAATAGAACGTCATGAATAGGAACATCCCAAACATGCCGAGACCTACGAAGATTTGCGAGAGGTAAGAACCGGCGCGAACTCGGTCGGTAAGCAGTCGCATGGGCAGCAATGGCGACGTCACGCGAAGTTCGATCTGGAAAAAGACGAAGAGCAAGAATACGCCAAGCGCGATGTAGGGCCACGCACTGAGCGAGCCCCAACCGTCGGTTGATGCCTGCGAAACGCCAAAGACGATGCTCACCATGCCCAGCGTGGCACTCAGCGCTCCGGGAACGTCGTAGCGAGGGTGGCCCTCGACCTTTGACTCGTGCACGTTGGGTATGGCGAGCGAGAGCGCGATGATGGCCATGGGCGTGTTGACGAACAGACACCATCGCCACGAGAAGTACTGAGTAAGGAGACCGCCGGCGATAAGACCAATGGCGGCACCCACCCCCGACAGCGCGCCGTAAACACCAAAGGCCGTCGCTCGTTCCTTCGAATCAGTGAAGGTCACCGAAATGAGAGAGAGCGCTGCTGGAGCGAGCAGCGCACCAAACACGCCCTGAAGCGCGCGTGCGCCGAAAAGCCACTGCTGATTCTGCGCGAACCCTCCGAGCAGGGACGCACTCGCAAATCCCGCCAGACCGATGAGGAATGCCTTCTTTCGACCCACGTAGTCGCCGATTCGTCCGCCGAGCAACAAGAAGCCACCGAAGGTCAACGTGTAGGCGGTAATCGCCCACTGATAGTTCTTCGGGGCAATCGCGAGGCCACCGAGTGCACGTGGCAGTGACGCGTGCGGCAGCGCGATGTTGACGATCGACGCGTCGAGTACGACCATCAGTTGAGCTATAGCAATGACCACCAGCGCGAACCAGCGACGCGGATCGGCGGTCTCAGCGTGTACCACGTTGTTCACGACATTGTCAGTCATGTTTCCCCTTGCTCGAAACAACTCACCCTAAGGCATGGGTGTCACAGCCAGTGCGACATCGTGTGACGGCCAAGTGAATGCTTAAAGAAATGTTCGCAGTGACGTAACAGCCATGGCGTGAGCCTCGGCTACCGGTCTGTAGGTAACGGCCCCTTCGACCACGTTGACGCCTTCGGCGAGCGCGTCATCGGCGATGACGGCTTCGCGCCATCCGTGTCGAGCCAGTTCCAGCGCGTACGGCAGCGTCGCGTTCGAGAGCGCGTAGGTCGAGGTGTGAGGCACCGCACCGGGCATGTTCGCCACGCAATAAAAGACCGAGTCATGTACTTTGAACGTGGGATCCGAGTGCGTCGTGGGACGCGTATCTTCAAAACAACCGCCCTGATCAACCGAAATGTCCACGAGTACCGAGCCCGAACGCATTCGCGAGACCATGTCGTTGGTGACCAGTTTTGGCGCCTTCGCGCCAACCACGAGGACGGCCCCAATAACGATGTCGGCGTCGTGGCACGCTTCTTCCAAGGTCAGCGTCGAAGACGCGACCGTCTGAACGCGACCGTCAAAGTGAATGTCGACTTGGCGCAGGCGCTCGAGGTTTCGGTCCAGGACCTTCACCTTCGCGTGCAGCCCTACCGCCATCGATGCCGCCGCCATGCCGGCGACGCCGGCGCCAATGACGACGACATTCGCCGCAATGACGCCAGGCACACCACTAATGAGTGTTCCTCTTCCTCCACCGGGGCGCATCAAGTGATGCGCCCCCATCAACGGCGCCATGCGACCCGCCACTTCACTCATCGGGGTCAGGAGTGGTAAAGAATTGTCACGAAGGCGCACGGTCTCATACGCAATGGCGACGTTCTTGGATTGAATGAGGGCATCAGTGCAGTCACGCGATGCCGCGAGATGTAGGTAAGTGAACAAGACTTGGTTCTTGTGCGCGGAGAGCCGGTGATATTCATCCGCGACCGGCTCTTTCACCTTCATCAAGAGATCGCTCTCCGCCCAGACATCGTCGGCGCTATGCAGAATTGTTGCTCCGTTGGCCTCGTAGTCAGCGTCGCTTATCGAAGAGCCCGTGCCGGCGTCGTGCTCGATCAGCACCCTGTGTCCGGCACCCGTGAGCTCACGAGCTCCGGCCGGAGTGAGCGCGACGCGATTCTCGTCCTTCTTAATTTCTCTGGGAACTCCGATGATCATCGACGATCACCCTTTCGAATCATTGATACATGAATGAAGCGTTGAACGGGATTGGTGAGCAAGACAAAGTGGATCATCGAGACACTAGAAATCGATGTTGTGCATGACGTGCTTGATACGCGTGTAATCCTCAAATCCGTAGACCGAAAGGTCCTTGCCGTAACCAGAGCGTTTGAATCCACCATGGGGCATCTCGGCGACCACCGGAATGTGCGTGTTGACCCAGACACAGCCAAAATCGAGATCACGCGTGAATCGCATGGCTCGTCCGTGATCACGAGTCCACACCGACGAGGCCAGCCCATAATCAACGCCGTTGGCCCACGAAAGTGCCTCTTGTTCGTCGCTGAACTTCTGAATCGTGATGACTGGCCCAAAAATCTCGTTCTGGATCATTTCGTCGTCTTGGCGAAGGTCAGCAACCACTGTTGGCGCAATGAAATAACCGGCGTCGCCCACCCTCACTCCACCAGCCACGAGTGAGGCGTGCGATGGCTTGCGCGCGAGAAATCCAGTTACGCGTTCGAACTGGTTCACGTTGTTGACTGGCCCAAAGAGCGCATCGTCGTTGTCGGGCAATCCGACGACGGTGTTTTTTGCTTGATCGGCGAGCGCATCGACGAAGTCCCCATAAACCTTGGGGCCGACGAGGACGCGTGTCGCGGCGGTGCAGTCCTGACCCGCATTGAAGAAGCCACCGATGGCGATTCCCTCAGCGGCGGCAGCGACGTCGACGTCATCAAAGACGACGACTGGTGCTTTGCCTCCGAGTTCGAGATGAACACGCTTTAAGGTCTGCGATGCGCTCGAAGCAACTTCCATGCCCGCGCGCACTGAACCGGTTACTGACACCATGGCGGGTACTGGATGCTCGACCAGAAAACGACCTGTATCACGGTCACCACACACCACGTTGAAGACTCCCGCGGGCAGGACCTCCCCCATCAGTTGGGCCATGAGCAAGGTCGAAGCTGGTGTCGAGTCGCCGGGCTTCAACACCATGGTGTTCCCCGCCGCGAGAGCTGGCGCCCACTTCCACACGGCCATCATCATGGGATAGTTCCAGGGTGTGACCGCGCCACAGACTCCAATGGGTTCGCGTCGCACGTAACTCGTCATGCCTTCCATGTACTCAGAGGCACCGCGTCCTTCGAGCAAGCGCGCGGCGCCCGCGAAGAAACGTATTTGGTCAATCATCGGAGGAATCTCTTCACTCATCGTGACCGAGATGATCTTGCCGCAGTTCTCGGCTTCCACGGCGACCAGTTCGCTAGCGTTTGCTTCGAGCAGATCGGCAATCTTCAACAATGCGAGGCTGCGTTGAGACGGTGTGGTGCGTCTCCAAGTCTGAAACGCAGTTGCTGCGACACTCAGAGCGTGGTCGACGTCCGCCTCGTTCGAGATTGGCATCTCAGCCATTGGCTCGCCGGTCCCTGGATTTATCAATTCGACGTACTTCGCGCTCTTGGGAGCAACCAATTCGCCGCCGATGAAGTTTGACAATCGACGCATACAACCCTCCAAACCTGGGCGACCGTTCGCGCTGGTTCTCAGCCACTCTGCCAGAGTTTTCAGGGACTCTGCAACTCAAAAATAAGAAAAAGAGCACAGATTTAACAATTGACGCCTCATATCGGCGCAAAATGGCCCTATACTGTCTGTATCCGCAGCCCTTGGGACTTTCGTCACAAGGGCGAGGAGCAACCAATGCCAGGCACGAAACCACAACCAAAGAGCACGAAGAGCCCAGAGCGTTCGAACTTGGAGCTGGTCTCGGCGCCCAACGGCATTGACGCCCTTGATCGCAAGATCATCGGAATCCTTCAGCTCGACGGACGAAAGCCCTACGGCGCCATCGCCGAAGAGGTGGGTCTGTCCGAAGCGGGGGTCGTCGACGTGTCCAGAGACTGCGCGACTCGGGAGTCATGCAGATCGTTGCCATCACGGACCCGGTGTTGTTGGGTTATGGCCGTGAGGCGCTCATTGGCATCCGAGTGCACGGCGACGTACGCCTCGTCGCCGACAAGGTCGCCGCTATCGATGAGGCGAACTACGTGGTTATGACCGCTGGGAGTTTCGACATCATCGCCGAGTTGATTGCTGAGGACGACAACGCCCTCGTGCATCTCTTGAACGACTCGATTCGAAGTATTCCCGGCGTTACCGAAGTCGAAACCTTTCTCTACCTGAAACTCTCAAAACAAACCTACGCATGGGGGACCAAGTGACGATTGACCAAATTTATTCCGACGGGATCACGGTCGGCGAGGAACGAAACGCGAGCCACGACTACTCCGAGCGCGCGCGACGTCACCTGTGGCTACAGATGTCGCGCATGGGGGCATACGACGAGAGCAAAGAGATACCCATCATGGTGCGCGGTGAAGGAACCCGAGTCATCGACGCCAACGGTAAGGAATATTTCGATGGCCTGTCAGGGCTCTTCACCAACATGCTCGGCCACGGTCGACACGAGATTGCCGAGGCTGCGGCGGCGCAAATGAATACGCTCGCGTTCTTTCCCCTGTGGACCTACGCGCATCCCAAGGCGATCGAACTCGCGAAAAGATTGCCTCTCTCGCTCCGGGCGATCTCAATCGCGTCTTCTTCACCACTGGTGGAGCAGAGGCGAATGAGAGCGCGTGGAAACTCGCACGTCAGTATCACAAGATGCGAGGCGACTCTGACCGCTACAAGGTCATCAGTCGCGACATTGCTTATCACGGCACCACGCTGGGTGCACTCACCATCACCTCACTCGAGATTTATCGCAAGCCGTTTGAACCACTCGTCCCAGGAGCCGTGAAGGTTCCCGCGGTCAACTTCTATCGCGCCGAGAAACACAGTGATGATTTTGAAGCCTTCGGCCTTTGGTCGGCGCGCCAAATCGAAGAAGCCATTCTTCGCGAAGGGCCAAACGGTCGCGGCGGTGTTCTTAGAACCGGTGCAAAACGCGGGCGGCTGCTTCACGCCCCCCCTTGGTTATTGGCAGGAAGTTCGCGAAATTTTAACCACTACGGCGTCCTTTTGGTATCCGATGACGTCATTTGCGCCTTTGGGCGACTCGGCACGTGGTTCGGCGCGCAAAAGTTCGACTACGTGCCCGACATCATCACTTGCGCCAAGGGCATCACCGCGGGCTACGCGCCACTGGGTGCGATGATCGTTTCGGATCGCATCGCAGAACCCTTCCAGCACGACGAGAATTCGTTCATCCACGGTTTCACGTGGGCTGGTCATCCGGTTTCGTGCGCAGTCGCGCTCGCGAGCATCAAGATCATCGAAGACGAGAACATCCTCGAAAACGTCCTCGCCAATCAGGACTACTTCCGAGACAGCCTGCTCAGTCTGAAGGACCTGCCCATCGTGGGCGATGTTCGAGGCACGGGCTATTTCTGGGGCGTTGAATTGGTGAAGAACCAGGAGACGAAAGAAACATGGGCGGGACGTGACGCCGAGCGCCTGCTTCGTGGTTACGTGTCACCCGAAATGTTCCGACGCGGCCTCATCTGCCGATCGGACGATCGAGGCGACCCCGTCGTGCAACTGGCTCCTCCCCTCATTTCAACTCGCGACGACATCGACCTGATGGTGGGCATCTTGCGCGAGGTGTTCACGGGAGCACTCAAGTTCCAATAGCGGTACAACCTCCACCATCTTTGTGGTGGTCAACACTCGAGGTTGAGCCGCGTGCGCGTGCGCCACTCTCACGGGACATCGACGTGGATGTCGCGATCGTGGGCGGCGGTTTCACGGGACTCTGGACAGCGCGAGAATTACTTCGACGTGATCCGCGACTTACGATCGCCATTTTTGAAAAGTCCGTGTGCGGGTTTGGCGCTTCGGGTCGAAATGGAGGTTGGGCGTCCGCGCTGTTCCCTCTGAGTGACGACGAGGTCCAAACTCGTCACGGCAGAGAGGCACTGATCCACCAACGATCGCTCCTGGAGCGCGCGGTACCAGAACTCGGGCAAGCGGCTCTCGCCGACCAGATTGATGCGCACTTCTTCCAAGGCGGCTCGCTGACCTTTGCGCGCAATGCCGTCCAAGAGTCACGACTTCGCGAGAACGTTCGTCGATCGCACGAAGAACGCAGCGACAGCGCACTTCGTTGGCTGAACGAAGGCGAGTTATACGAGTACGGCTATGTCTACGGAGCTCGGGGTGCCACGTACAATCCGCACTGCGCACGTTTGCATCCGGCGCGATTGGTGCGCGCGCTCAGTGATGTAGTCGAAGGTCTCGGAGCCTCAATCTTCGAAGGGACCGACGTAACGCGCATTGAGCCGGGTTCGAACAATCGACTCGCACGCGTCGTGAGTACCGGAGGATGCGCCTCGGCGACCTACGTGGTTCGAGCGACCGAGGGCTTCACCCCCACGTTGCCCGGGCAACGCCGCTCGACTGCGCCGATCTATTCGTTGATGATCGCGACCGAACCCCAAACACCTTCGTTCTGGGATGAGGTTGGATTTCGCCGCTACGAGACCTTCGCCGACGCTCGCCACAACATCATCTACGGACAACGAACGAACGACGATCGGATTGCGTTTGGGGGTCGAGGTGCGCCCTACCACTTCGGATCTTCCGTCGAACCGCGCTATGACCAGAATGCACGCACCTTTCGAGCACTCGAGGACACCTTGCGAACACTCTTTCCAACGTTCACGGGTGTGATCTCGCATCGCTGGGGTGGACCTCTCGCGATGCCTCGCGACCACGAACCATCAGTGCTCGTCGACCACGCGACGGGCATGGCGAGTGCGGGCAATTACACCGGTGACGGTGTCGTGTTGAGTCGAGTTTGCGCCCAGGCACTCGCTGACCTCATCACGCAACCTGGTGTACGAAGCGAGTTCACGTCGCTTCCCTTCGTGGGTCACACGTCACCCAAGTGGGAGTTCGAACCCTGGCGTTGGATCGGAGCGAACAGCGCGCGATCCCTCGCCAATCGTGCCGATCGTGTCGAAGAACGTTTCAACCGGACTTCGCGTGCCAGTGCGTTCCTCGATCGACTTTTGGGTTAATTCGAAGTCAGCGCAAGATATTGACGGCCCGCGCCGCCACCACTGCAATGGTCACGAGCGAAACCATTGATTCAATGGCGAAGAGCGTTTTTGCGAGTGCCGTTAAGGGCATGGCGTCGGCTGGCGCGAAGCTCGTCCCGTTGGCGAAGGACGTATAGAGATAGTCAATGAAGTGGGGACGCCAGTTCTTCTGGGGGCGAGGTCGGGGTTCTCCATTTGTGGGAATTGCACGTCAGGAAACGTCGCTACACTTCCCGCGCGTCGATGCGGGCCGCCGCGGTCGATTTCCCAGAGCCACAGGCCAAAGACAATGACGTTGGTGAGCCAGACCGAGACGGCCGAATAGATCAGTGCGCGACCCTGGGAGACATTTGCGGTGAGCAGGTGATGCACGAGGAGGGCAACCGACGAGATGTTCGCCACCGTAATGAGTCCGATCAGCGCGATTGTCAAACGCCGCACCCAGGGACTGTCATTGGGATGCCGATGTTTTCGGGCAGAGAGGGGGATCGAGGGGTAACGCGACCAGTACGGGTACGAGCCAACGCGGCCCAATGACCAAACGATTTGGAAGCACGACGTAAAGACCCACGCACACCACCAGCGCTACGGACGCCGGCCATCGCGATTCGAGATGGGTCTCGGGCGACATCACTAACTGAGGTTCGAGTTTCCTAGGTTGGCGAGATTCTCGGGAAGAGTATGGACAACGACGCCGAGTCGATCAACCGTTGCAGGAATGCCGGATCCTTGATGAGAACCTCGTTCGCGGGCGGAGCGACGATGTGCGTGGGCTGGTTGTAGGAGAGAACGGTCGCGCTGAGTGTCGTTTGATTGGTCTTGGTCGCGATTCGTAGCGATCCCTGGGTCACCTCCCCCTGCTTGCCAGTGGTGATGCTGAACGTAAGTCGTCCGACTTTCGGAAGTGTCCCCGTCGAAGAATCCAACGTCCTCACCGCGACATCATTTCGATGAAAGCTATGGGTGACGAAGTAGCCGTTCTTGGTCACCGTCTCAGAGCCGAATCCGGTAATGAGCGAAATATCGGGGCGCACGAGTTCGAGGGAGAAGTTATATAACGCCGGAAGAGAATCAGAGAACTCGATCCACGGTTCTCCCAAAACGGAAGCGAAATTTGGGGAACTCATGTACGCCTTATCACCAATCAATCGGACATCGACTTGCACACCTGACGTGACGAGGGGAACAACGAAATTGGCCTCGATCTTGTTCGTGATGAAATTCACTTCGACGTTGGCGTGAACACTGTAGGAGCTGCCCGACGAAGCACTGAAGGCAAAATCGGCAGTCTTGGGAGGGTAGCCGTTCATGGCTAACGGATCCTTTGCCGTCGCTGAAGAAGAGGTCGAGTTCGAATCCGTCGCCGCGAAGACGACGCCAAAAATAGTGAGTGCGGTGGCGACTACTCCAAGCAGCGTGAACCACGTTCGTTTCGTTACAGCCATAGGTCAACCCTACTGCTCGCCCAAGGGACGCTACCGCGCGGTGGCTAGAGGCTCTTGCAAGAGTTCGATGAGGAGTTCGTGCGAGATGTTTCGTCCCGTTGCGATGAATCCCACACGAGACGCCGTCTTTTATTAAGTCCATCGTGATCGCGGCGTACGAGGCCGCCGCTGATCCCTCGAGGACGATTCCATTCACCTCGGCGGCTTCGCGAACTGCCCGACGTATCTCTATTTCTGGCACGAGGGCGAGTGGAACTCCATTTCGTGCAATGAGTTCATTGGTAATCGCTCCTTCGTCGCCACCGCCAGCGAGTCCATCGGCAATTGTTGGTCGGTGCACGACGTCTGACATTTTCGCACCGTTCAACACGTGGTACATCGCCGAACTTTCGACTGGTTGCACGCCCGAAACCCGTACGTCACGCCGACCATGTTCATCCCTGGACAAAAGTACTCCTGAGATTAAACCTCCACCACCTACGGAGACCACGACATGCTCGAGTTCAGGTGCTTGGGTCAACATCTCGTCAAAGACGGTCGCCTGACCAGCGATCACGTTCGTGTCATTGAACGGAGAAATATAACGGATCGAACGAAGATCGGCGAGTTCGAGCGCGTGACGCTGGGCGTCGTCGTCACGAGGTTCCGAACTGGATTAGTTCAATGTCGTACGTTCGAAGCCTTTCTTCACTTTGGCGAGTGAGGCATTCTCGGGCACCACTACCGTCGCTGGGACCCCGAGGATTGACGCCGCGTGCGCGATGCCCAAACCGTGATTACCCGCCGAAGACGTGATGACTGCGCCATGGGGATCTTCTCGCTGCGCGGCGTCAATCGCGCTCAAGGCTCCACGAATCTTGAAGGCGCCAGTGATTTGGAGACTCTCAAGTTTGACGATCACCCCACGACCTCGCAACGACAATGTCACCGTGGGCGTGGGATCAAGATGATCGGCGACCACGCGGCGAGCCGCTTCGAGTTGCGCAGACGAGGGGGCCGTCACGTGACGAATCATCGAGAGCGAGCCTACTCGTCGTTCAATAAGCACTCTTCCTACTGACAAGTAATGTCGCAACGTGCACACAGTCGTTGGCGTCATCGTCGCAGGGTCGCTGGCTTTCGTCGGCACCATGCTGGACAACTTCTTCGCCTTCGCCGCTCAACTCGCACTCACCGAACGAGTGCGCTACCAAAGAGTGAGCACTGCGCATGCCCTCGCCGTTGGCGCCCTGGTCATTGTCTCTGCGGGTGTGGGAACGTTGCTGGTGTCGGTCCCTCTTCGTTGGATCGGCCTCTTGTGCATCGCTCCGTGGGCGCTCGCCGCGCACGCGTGGCGACAACGAGACAAACCGGCGAGCGAACAGTATCGCCGCGGCGCCCTTACGACCTTCACGTTGTGTCTCGCTCTGGGCGGGGACAACATCGCGGTTTGGATACCACTGCTTCGAGCCAACGGTTCACTCCACGAGCTAGTGACCATCGTGACGTTCGCCATTTGGGAAGTCATATTCATTCTCGGCGCACAACGAATTGCCAGCCATCCTCGCGTCATTAGCTTTGGGACGAAATATGGCCGAGCACTCATACCTTGGATTTACCTTGCCCTCGGCGTCTTGATTCTGATCGAGTGCGGAACCTTCAGCTGAAGACTGTAAGGCCTGAGAACTAGCGTGGTCGCCGTGCCACAATCCACTCCGCAACAGACGCTTCGTCGTCTCACGATCATCGTCGGGATCCAGTGGATGGGTGCGACACTGGGGCTACCCTTGCTCCCTCTCTTCCTCGAACATCGCGGAGGGACGCCGAGCATCATTGGTTTGATCATGTCGTCGTTCTTCATTGCGGGCGTGATCACACAGTTCTTTCTCGGACACCTCGCCGACAAATTCGGACGCCGGCCGGTCTTGATTCTCAGCCTCGTGGCCTATGGCGCCGCGTCGATGACCTATTTAGTGCCCGTATCGGCGCCATGGTTCGTCCTCACGCGAGTCATTCAAGGCGCCTCAGCCGGGGCAATCGAAGTCGCTTCGATGTCTGCGGTGGCCGCCCTCTTCTCAGAAGCACAACGGGGAAGGGCTGTTTCAAGGATCTACGCCGCGCAACTCTTTGGCATCGCACTCGGCCCAGTGGTTGGAGTCGTCGCTACGGTTCACGATCTCGCCTGGGCCTTTTTCGTTACCGGCATCGTGAGTTTCGTCGCAGCTTTCGTCGCCTTTCACACGAATGTCGGTGACGCCGAGTACGACCGGCGACCGCTTCCAAAGCTCCAATGGAATCGCCAACTCGTTGGCGCCCTGTTCGCCACCAGCGCGGGTGGACTCTGCGTGGGCGTCTACGAAGCCTGTTGGAGTCTCTTGATGCACGCTCACCACGCCACGACCTTAGAAATACGTCTCAGTTGGACCATGTTCGCAATACCCTGGGTCGCACTCAGTAGGGTCGGTGGCTGGCTCGCCGATCATGCCAATCGACGTTTCATTGCCCTGGGCGGCATCATGAACGGCGCAATCTTTCTCTCGCTCTATCCACACATTCACAACAACGTCGCGATTCTGTTCCTCGGATCCCTGGAGTCGGTGGGCGCCTCGCTGTCGCTGCCGTCGATCTCCTCACTCATGAGTCAAGGTGCGGTCAATCGCGAACTCAGTAGGCGCCAGGGCCTCTTTGCGACTTCGAACACTGCTTCGCTCGCGGTCGCGGCTGGCGTATCGGGCTTCCTTTTCTCCATAAATTCTGTGCTGCCCTTTTCAATCATCGCCGTGGTCGCGGCGATGATGGCGTGCACCACGCTGTGGTGGTGGCGTCACGTCAACGGTCACGTGGGGACTCAATAAAGAACGAGGGCGGCGCATTGCGCCGCCCTCGTCCACGTGTTCCTGGAAACTAGGAAACCCAGATCTGGTCCCATCGCGAAGAACCACCGTCGAAGGTCAACGTGCGTGTCACGCCGTCGGCGGCAGTACTCACGGCCCAGTTCTGAACCTTCTTCGCCGCAGCCCATGCCGTCACCGTGATGTCGAGGAACAGGTACGGGATTTCCTTGGCGAAGACCGAGTTGACCGATGCCCAGTTATCCACGAAGGAAGAGGAACCCGGTCGCGATGCCATGGCGGCGAGCATTGCGCCTTCGATCGCGGGAACACCGAGGTGCGCGAAGTTGACCGCACCAGGAATGAAGGTCCCCGAAGGAAGGTTGGGCATGCTGAGGCCACCCGACAACGCCGAGGTACCGGCTGGGAGCGACAAGAACCACACGTAGTTGAGCGACGGGTCAACGCCACCGAACTGGTTCCACGTCGCGCAGTCGTAGGTTCCGTAGATCACGTTGTTAATCAACGTGCTCTGGACCAACGGTCGCGGCGTCACGGTGATGCCAACGGCACCCAACTGCTGAGCGAAGAACGCGTACTGCTTCTGCGCTGAAGCGTTACCCGAGACAATGTCGATGACGAAGGAGACTTCCGAGACGTTGTTCGCCTTCTTATACGCTTCAACCAACGCCTGGGCGCCCGAAGGGTTGTACGAAGGATAACCAGGGTTCTTATAGAACGCTGAGGACTTTCGGTAGATTCCATCAGCTACCGCTCCCACGGCACCATCAATCACCTTGAAGTACGTCTCACGGTTGATTGCCATCGCACACGCGAGTCGAATGTTGACGTCACTCAGCGGGTTGGTGAGCGACGGGTCCCATGACAGGCTCGAAGGATTCACCGCACCCGAAGCAACACCAGTGTTGTAGTTCGCGAGCTGCGTTGACGCCGGAGCGGGGTTGGCAGCACTGGACTTGCCCGATTCGAGGTACGTCATGATCGACGACACCTGCGAGGACGAGAGGCCCGGTCCGCCGTTGGCGGTACCACCGAGCCACTGCTGGGTCAGCGCCAACGCCGAGTTCTGTGAAGTTCCCGATGCAACCTGGGCCGCGTAGTACCCGTCAGCCTTTAGATAGTCATAGACGCCCAAGACACCAAAGGTCGCGGCGAACTCGCCCGCCCAAAGGAAGAATTGGTTCAAGGTACCTGACGTGTTGCAGATGAGGCTGTTCACCGACGGGTCACGCGCATCAGCAAGGTCCGTACGAACGTTGAAGTTCTTCAGCTTCTCCAACGCTGCAATGCTCGGACCATCTTGCTGGAGAATCATGTCGATGTCGCCCGACTGCAGAGCCGAGTTACGCGTGGCGTTGTCAGGAATCGTCTTGAAGTTGATTCCGTCGAGATACGGGAGACGACGACCAGCGCCATCGTGGCGCCAGTAGTTCGGGTTCTTCTCCCACTGGGACTCAACGCCTACCTGCCACGACTTGAACTGGAATGGTCCCGTGCCGATGGGATTGCCCTGGTAGGTCGGTGAGAACGATGACGGGTGCGCCATGTAGGCAATCTGCTGTTCGGCGAGGTTCGTCGGGTAGGTGGAGAACGGAATCACCATGTTGTAGACGACCTCGTAGGGACCTGTTGCCACCACCGATTTGATAATTGGTTGAATTGCGAGACCAACGGTGGGGTCTGCAGCGGCGGCGTTGTAGTTCGACACGACCGTCTGTGCGTTGAATGTGTCGCCATTGTGAAATTTGATGCCCTGTCGCAGCGGAATGGTCCACGCAGTGTAATTAGCGTTCGGCGTGGCCGAAAGTGCCAACATGGGTAGCCACGCGGTTCCGTTGGCGCCGATGACGAAGAGCGGGTCGAAGACCGCGTTCGCGACGCAGAAACCCGAGGCGTCCATCTTGCCCTGTGAACCATTAAAAATGTGATAGTTGGGAACGTCGGAGATAAGTCCAACGGTGACGGTGCCACCCAACTTTGGTTTCGCGGTACTCACGCCAACGGTAGCCCCCGCTACTGACTCGAGTAGTCCGTCTACGACGGTACCGGCCATCGCAACGCCACCAATGGTGGCTGCTGAATGCGTAAGGAACGATCGGCGATCGAACGTGCTTGACATCTTTGATCCTGCTTTCCCCCTGAAGAATCCACCTTGTGTGGAATCTCCTCTTGGGGGCAACTTAGCAAGAACTCGTCAGTAAGCAAGTCGCTTCTTAATTACTTTCGAGTAACGAAAATCGCATCGTGGCGGACACCTCATAGGAATACGGCTACTCCCAAGAAATGAAGTGCCTTGTGAAATTGGAGACTAAGACAAGTGGATCAGCTAGGAAATTCGAGGCAACCTCGAGGCCCAAGTGCTGGGAGGTGCACTCGGGCCTCGAGAAACCTTGTGTTCGTTGGACTTTCAAGCCGCAGGCGACGTCGCTTCTGAGAGCGGTCCCTGGAAGTTCTTTCCTCCGACTTGACCGGGGCCAGGACCATGACCCGGACCAACACCGATCCCGACACTCGTGGCGTCAAGGCTTGCGGTGCTCGACGATGACGCAAAGCTGCCTTCGGCGAAGATCGACGAGCCAACGGTGACATCAGCGAGGGTTGCACTCGCACCATCCTTGGTGTACGTGGTCTTGCTCGAGACGATCACCGTGTGGCTCGTTCCATTGGGGTCAGTGATGGTAATTGTGTCACCGCTCACGGCGCTCACTTTTCCCGCGACGCTCGGCTGAACAATGTCGATGCGCGAAGCCGTCGTCGTACCAGAAGTCACCATGATGTGAACGTCATCGCCGACCGCCAGGTCAGACAGGCTCGCGGTGGCGCGGTCCTTCGTGACAACAGTCGACGAGCTAATTGAATAGGTCGTTGCGGTGCCCGACGGATCGGTGACCGTGATCGAGGTGGCGCTGAGTGCACTGACGACGCCTCCGGCGCCGCCCATGCAACCTTGACCGGGTCCCGGTGATGACGTGGAGCTCGGTGTCGTCGTCGTTGTGTCCTTAGAACCAACAGCACTATGGGAACTATGGGTGGGGGACGATGAAGCTCCGGCGACGGTGACACCGGTAGCCAAGGCGCCGATGGCGATGGCGGCTGAGATGCCAACACGCTTCACTAACTTCTTTTTCGTTGTGCGGTACATGGGGGAACCTTTCTAAAAACACCTCGAACGTTTCGAGATGAGGTCATCTTGCACAGTCACTCTTGGAGCCCCCCATGACGACGTTAAGAACTAATTAATTCTGAGAAATTTGTCACGAAAGCGTCACGATTTGCTCACGACCGAAGATCAAATCGGGCAGACTTGGCGCGTACGACGAGCACCTCACGGTCGTTCACGATGAAGACCATCTACTAAGGGAGGACTACCACAGTGGCATCGACTTTGGATTCACACGACGGATCGACGGGAGATCAAGCCTTCCGCGTCGAAACGCACGGCATTGATTACATTCCAGAATCCGAACGCTGGGCAACCCCAAGGAACATCGGCGCTTTGTGGACCGGTTCGGCAATCAACGTCGAGTACTTCATCTACGGTGCAATCCTCATGGGCTTTGGCTTCAGCTTCAAGCTCGCGCTCAGCCTTATCATTATCGGAAATCTCTCATTCTTTTTGCTGGGCGTCGCCTCGCTGCAGGGGCCTGAGACCGGGACGACAGCCTTCGCGATAAGTCGTGCATCCTTTGGATCTCGAGGTTCGAGACTCATGAGTTTCTTCAATTGGATCACGCAACTGGGTTTTGAGACCGAGGGATTGATTCTCATTGTCGGCGCTGCCATTGTGCTCACCCAAATGGCGGGAATCCATGTTTCGAGCACTCTAAAAGTGATCTTTATCATTCTCGCCGCCGCAATCCAGGCAGTGATGCCCTATCTCGGCCACGCGACAATGGTCAAAATCCTTCGCGCCCTCATCATCCCCTTTGGCTTGATTTTTGTTGTCGTCGCAATTTTTGACTTCAAGCACGGCAGTGGCTCATACAAGGCAAGCCAAGGTGGTTGGCCGCTCTACACCGCCGGACTTGCGTTTGTCTTTGCCCTTTCGGGACTTGGTTGGACCGAGTGCGGAAACGATTACACGAGGTACCTGCCGCGCGAATCGAAGAAAAGCGCCATTGTGGGATGGATCTTCTCGGCACCGCGTTACCCGAAATCGTCATGATGATCCTTGGAGCATTGACCTACACCTTCCTCTCCAACAACAGCGTCTGGAATGGGGCAAATCCCTTCGAGGCGTTTCGAAACCAACACGGATTCCGTTGATTGTTTGCTCTTCAGTTGTTCTCCATCGTGCAGCTCTTCGGCATCAATTCACTCGACCTGTACTCGTCGGGCGTGTCACTGCAAGCCATGGGCCTTCGCTTGAAGCGATACCAGGCCGTGGTGCTGGACAGTTTTCTGGCGTGCAGTCTCACGATTTGGGCAGAGTTCCAGTCAACGTTCTCGCTTTACATGAAGGAGTTCGTGGGCGTCATCATCTTGTGGATCGCTCCGTGGCTCGGCATCTATCCGGTGGACTGGATCA
>CAWICL010000019.1:0-22169 GCA_963834545.1 uncultured Acidimicrobiaceae bacterium
TAATAAAGAGGTAACGGCCTCAAGACGTGAGCCCAATACGTTCTCACGCAAACTCTTTGCTCCCCTACCCCCTCGTTACAATTTCCTCGCCCAAGTACTGTCATTCGGCCAAGATCGACGCTGGCGAAATGCGATGGTCGATCACGTCGTCGGTTCACGACCCTCAATCGTCCTCGACGTCGCGTGAAGGCGGGCGGCCTTACCAAGCGTCTCGCTCGAAAGACGAAGGCTCGGATTGTCGGCCTTGACCTGAGCGAAGACATGTTAAGGATGGGCAAAACCAACCTTGTGAAGGCGGGATTTCAAGATCGCGTCGGTCTTGTTCTCGGACGAGGCGAACAACTGCCCTTCGCGGACGCCACGTTCGACGCCGTGACCTTCACGTACCTTCTTCGCTACGTCGAAGACCCTGAAGCCACGTTGAAAGAGCTTGCCGGGTGCCTCAAGCCCGGAGGCGCCATTGCGAACCTGGAATTTGCTGTTCCGCCCAATCCTTGGTGGCGTGCCGCCTGGTGGTGTTACACACGCTGGATCCTCCCGGTCGCTGGATTCTTGAGCGGGGGAACAGGTTGGTGGCACGTGGGGCGTTTCTTGGGGCCCATTATTCGTCTCAGCTACCGCCGCTTCTCCCTCGACTGGACACTTCGAGCATGGGAACACGCGGGCGTCGGCGCGTCGAGTTCGTCGTATGAGTCTCGGCGGTGGAGTCGTAACGTGGGGCTACCGGGAGAACTAGCGCTTCATGTCCTCGGTTCCTCCTCGATGAACGGCATTTCGTCTACGCTACCCCGATTTCTTCGGTCACGACGGCGCTCGAAGATTGGTGGACGCTGCTTCATCCGCCCTACACCTTGTGCCACCTTTCATTTGTCGTTGTCCCCGCCTGGCAACGCGCGGTCAACTTCTTTCGTCTCGTGATTACCCTGCTCCTTTCTTCCTGGCGGCCGGCCTCAGACGGCGCCTATGAACTGATATGGGACGTCCACTGTCAACGGGCAATCCCCAAATGGCAGTTGTCGCCACCGCAATCGTCGGTCTGGGCGGCGCCGTCGCCCTAGGGCTCGTCGGTGTGTCGCGAGTAAGTTCCTATCTCTTGATCTTCATAGTCTGGGTTCGTGCCCTCGCACTGGGCTACAACCTTTTCGAACTCTTTACGGAGGCTCCACAACGACTTGACCTTCACGTTGGGGGGGCGCATTCCCGGTTCTCACCTCGTTCTTTGCGCAACATGGAACACTCGAACGTCAGCGCCTTCGTCGCCGGCGCGTACGCCGCGTTGATCTCGAGCACGAGCGTCCATGTCTCAACACCCGCTCGCGATCTGCGACGTCGCAATGCGAAATGCAAGGAACTATTGTCCGATCCGATGCCACGAGCGAAGCAGTGACGAAGGAGAAGATCCTCGAACCAATGGAGCGAGCACTTCGCGCCTTGTGTTCGGCATCAGTCGCGATTGCAATCGCGCTCGCCTTTCGAGAGCAAATTTCTAGACAGTGACTTTGGTCACACGAGGTCAACGCGCACCCCAACCTAAAGTCAAGTCGTGGCTCGTGACGACTCCAAAACCCTTCATCGATTCGAGGATCGACCTATCCTCGTCTTTGGGAGATGACCAAGGCGTGCCACCTCGCGTGCCGTCACTGTCGCGCGAGTGCTCAGTTCACCGCGAGCGACGACGAGTTGTCGACTCACGAGGGGCGCAACCTCATTGATGAACTGGCGCTCGTGGCAGGCCCGACCGATTCTCATACTGACCGGTGGTGACTGCTTGATGCGCGAGGACATTGTCGAGTTAGCGCAGTACGCCCACGAGCGCGGGGTGCCCGTAGCAATCGCCCCCTCGGTAACCGATCGACTCACTTCGACAACGTTGCTCAAACTCAGAGACGCCGGCGTGTCGAGCGCATCGCTGAGCCTCGATGGATTCCAAGAAGGTACCCATGACGGAATTCGAGGAATTGAAGGACACTTTACTGCGACGATGAACGCGATCGTCCAACTTAAGAATCTAGGTTTCCAGGTTCAAGTGAACACGACCGTCAAGCCTTCGAATCTCCACGAACTCGCCGATGTCGCCGCACTGGATCGCACGATTTCTCGGTTGATGTCTGGGAGGTCTTTTTTCTAATCACCACGGCCGTGGCAGCGACATCGCAGCCACGAGTCAGCACAAAATGAAGCTGTCTGTCACTTCCTCGTAGATGCCTCGCGATACGGCTTCACCGTTCGCACCGTGGAGGCGCCATTCTTTGTCGAGTGGCCTACGAGAGAGAAGTCAATCCCAACGTGCAGGGACTTGACGACATCGAGCTCTACCGCTCCTTGCATCAACGCCTCATCGAACGCCTCGGGGTGAGTGAAGCTCCGATTCGAACGCCGAGCGCAGCAACACGCGACGGGAAGGGCATCATTTTCGTCGGGGCCAACGGCACCGTGATGCCATCAGGTTTTCTGCCGTTTCCATTGGGCAGCGTGCGCGACGACAGCCTGATGTCCATCTACCGCAGTCATGAAACGCTGCGCGCAATTCGCGCCGGAGCGTTCAACGGGAAGTGTGGCGACTGTGAGTACACAAATCTTTGTGGTGGGCGCGATCGCGCGCGTTGCCCTCAACCGAGCATACTTGGTTCTGACGAGGGTGTGTTCTCGTTCAACGGGTGGAAGAAATGGCCGAAACTGACGTCTAGCTTCGAACGACTTTTCTACCCGACATCGAGGCGATGCGGATGCGAAAGGCAATCGGCTTTGCGCCGTTAGCGCGGCTCTTACTTTCACCCGTGCTGGGAGACTCGTGACCGAGGACTTTCAGTGCGTGGTGCGCGCCATCCTCATCTAATTCTTCGTAGAATCCTTGGGCGATCACGCTCGTCCAACTTCCTTCTTCCAAGAGCTCGTCGACCTCAAAGCACACGCGGGGATTGGCTCTCATCATTGAGATTTTTTGTCCTTCAATGGTGTAGCAATAAAGATAGTCACCTTCTCGCGCGAACATAAGCGGAACGACATAGGTGAGACCATCGAGGTGACAGCCCAGTCGACCGTTTCTCTGATGTGCCAAGAAAGATTCAATTTCCGAAACGCTGAGTGCATCCATAAACGCGAACAATACTGAACGCGCCCTCTTCCCAAGGCGAGAACACCGGGACCAATGACACAATCTGACTCGACGAGACAATACCGGATCGAGAATCTGACGTCGTCATACGGAGATTCAATTGGGAGCCGCAATCCCGTGACTCGTCGTTAGGCTGAGCGGCTATGGCTCTATTCTCCACGCCGTTCGGGTTCGCTTCCACCGCCGACGAGGTGCTCCAAGGCGTGAACCTATCGGGTCGCAGTGCCCTGATCACGGGTGGAGCATCGGGCATTGGCCTGGAAACTGCTCGTTCGCTCGCTCGCGCTGGCGCAAGCGTCACGATCGCGGTTCGCGACCCCAGCGCCGGAGATCGCGCAGCAAGGCAGATCGCACAGAGTTCCGCGAATGATGACATCCGCGTCGGACATCTCGACCTGATGAGCGTGAGTTCCATCAGCAACTTCTCCAAAAACTGGAACTCACCCCTACATATGTTGATACTCAACGCGGGCGTCATGGCAGTGCCAACACTCGAGCGCAGTGCTCGGGGTCACGAAAGGCAGTTCGCCACGAATTACCTAGGTCACTTTGCCCTTACCATGAACCTTTATCCGTGGCTTGAACGCGCTACGGGTGCACGCGTGGTCTCGGTTAGCTCGAACGCACACCATCTTTCGCCCGTCGTGTTCGATGACATCGATTTTCAAAACCGACCCTACGACCCGTGGTTGGCCTACGGGCAGTCCAAGACCGCAGACGTGCTGTTGGCCGTTGAAATTACGCGAAGGTGGTCAAGCTCGGGGATCTTCTCCAACGCCTTGAATCCCGGCGCGATTGCGACAAATCTCCAGCGATACACCGGCACCATGATGACGCCCGAGGATCGAAGAAAGTCGCCGGCCCAGGGTGCGGCGACCTCAGTGCTTCTCGCCGCTTCTCCCCTCGTGCAAGGTGTTGGGGGCCGTTACTTCGAGGATTGTGTCGAAGCTCCCCTCGTGGCAAAGCCCGAGATGTTCGCCGGTGGCGTCAATCCCTGGGCCCTTGACGCGCCGAGCGCCCAGCGACTCTGGGAACTCTCGATTCCACTGATCAGCTAATTCCGTCCACCGAGGCCAACGACGAACCTAAGGCTGACTCGTAATGGTCGCTCGCATGAGGGTATCAGCGAGTTCGACCCAGGTCTGACCAGGCGTGAGGGCGATGACCTTTCCCGAGAGAGTGGTGTAGATGATTGGTTTCTTCAGATTCGAACGCGACCACGTCCCGCGCTGGACCCTTCCACCGGTAAAAACCTCCACGGGACCAGATCCGGTCAATTGGGCGTACGAGCCTTCAACGCCGACGCCACCCCGATAGAGGACATTCATCACGATCACGTTGTTCGGCGAGACTCGCTGTCCCGTCGCGGTGATATCTGGAGCACCAAAGATTGAACGATTCCACGAATGTGTTGTCTGGTCCCACGAGTACGCGACGCCGTAACCTGAGAGAAAGTCCACGCTAAAGGCATTCACCCGCGCACCAGTCGCAGAAGTTGTCGGCGAGCGGGTACGTAAAGAGGGCCGGTGGTGGCTTGGGCACGCCACCGTAGGTCATCAGCAACTGCGCATTGCCAAAGAGATTGTGAGGCGGTGGTCGATGACTATCTCGAAACATAGCCGCTCCCGCGTTTGATTCTTGAATGAGCTTCACGGGAGCAGCGGCGATTGCGGTGATGGCGTACTGCGCACCACCCGAAAATGCGAAGATGCCTCCAAGGGGAAAGACGATCTGTGGGTCAGTACGGCGAACGGATCGGATTGGACCCACCATCGTAGGCAGTCGTGAGTTGAAGATTGCCGCGAGTCGAGTGATCCCACCTTCCACGATCTCTTCGTAGACAACGTCCGCGTCTTGAATTCCATACTGGGGATGTGCTTCGGGGGTGTTGTCAATTTTGATAGTCAACGCCGATCGGTGACGCGTCAATTCCGTGGGGTCGGGCAGACCCGTCAGCGGCGCCAGCCAAACCGGGTTGGTTGTCGTCGTTACGGGCAACGTCGTCGTACTTGACGAGGACGTCGTCGTGCTCGTCGAATCCGCCCGAGCGCTGTTAGCTAGCACCAGCGACGAGGACACCACCAAGATGAGGGAAATGACAACGTGCCGTGCCGAAGAGCTAAAACTCTCAGCCCTGTGACTCATACCTGGCCAATAATCTCTTTGGCGTAGGCATCAATGGTCGCTTCAGGATTGTCATGCATCAAGTAAAGCGAGAACTGATCAACCCCGAGGCCGCGCAATTCTCGCAATCGATCGAGATGCGCCGACGCTGGGCCCAAAATGCAGAACCGGTCAATGACGGCGTCGGGAACGAACTCGGTGTCGGGATTGCCCGCCTTGCCGTGATGGCGATAGTCGTATCCCTTCCGACCCTTGATGTACTCAGTCAAGGTCGCGGGTACTACCTGGGGATCGTCGCCGTAACGGCTGACAATGTCGGCGACGTGGTTTCCCACCATGCCACCGAACCAGCGACATTGATCTCGCTGGTGAGCGAGATCTTCGCCAATGTACGCCGGCGCCGCAACACATACCGCAAACTTCTCATCTCTGCGAGCTGAAACTTCGTGGGCAGCCGCCGCGGTTTGCACGGCCCAATTGACAATGAAAGGATCCGCCAACTGCATGATCAATCCGTCGGCGCGCGTACCGGCGACATTGAGTGCCTTTGGCCCGTAGGCGGCCATCCACACGTCGAGCTCGCCGTTCTTTACCCATGGGATGCGAACCTCCTGGCCTCGAAGCGTGACTTCATCTCCCCGTGCGAGAGCACGAACGACATCAATGCACTCTCCAAGCTCGATGAGCGTCGATGGCTGGCCTCCCGTGAAGCGCACCGCTGAATCGCCCCGTCCAATGCCACAGATCGTGCGTGCACCGAACATTTCATTCAACGTGGCAAAAAGCGAAGCGGTAACTGTCCAGTCGCGCGTCAAAGGATTCGTCACCATCGGTCCCACCTTGATCGACGTGGTGGCGCTCGAATTTGGGAATAAATCACGAATGGCTCCTGCCAGAGCACGGCTGAATCAAAGGTCCAGAAGTAAGTGAAACCCGCGTCTTCGGCCCGCTTGGCAAGTTCGACGACGCTACGAGCAGGAGGATTCGTCTGAGCGACTAAACCAAATTCCATGGTCTCTCCTTCACGCCTCGAAACGCACTAGCGCAGCAGTCCGTTCAGTCCGCGCTTCAAAAATCTCCCTGATCCCGGTGTCCCGATGAACTCATCATTTTCAACGATTACTTGACCTCGAGAAAGTACCGTCGTGGCCTTCCCCTTCAGCTTCATGCCTTCGTAGGCGGAATAGTCGACGTTCATGTGGTGCGTCTCGACCGAAATCGTATGAGTGGCGTTGGGATCATAGAGAACGACGTCCGCGTCCGCCCCCGGGGCGATGAGTCCTTTTCGTGGGAAGAGCCCAAACAATCGAGCCGGCGTCGTTGACGTGACGTCGACCCACCGTGCCAGGGAGATTTCGCCGGCTTCAACCCCTTGGAAAATGAGATCCAATCGATGCTCGACACCGGGCATCCCGTTGGGAATCTTTGAAAAGTTCCCAATACCCAACTCCTTCTGTTCCTTGAAACAAAAAGGACAGTGATCTGTTGAGACGACGCTCAAGTCGTCGGTGCGAAGACCGCGCCAAAGATCAATCTGATGACTCGGGTCTCGCAAGGGTGGTGAGCAGACAAACTTTGATCCTTCAAAACCCTCGCGGGCAAGGTCGGCGTCGGATAGAAACAAGTATTGCGGGCACGTCTCGGCGAAAACGTTTTGACCGCGATCTCGGGCTGATACCACCTCGTCGAGGGCTTCTCGCGCCGAAAGGTGCACGATATAGAGCGGCGAACCCGCGACACTGGGCCAATTGAATTGCCCGATGCGTCGCCTCTCCTTCGAGGAGCGAGGGTCGCGTGGTCGCGTGAAAGCGCGGATCACCCTCACCACGCTCAAGTGCCTGAGCCACGAGGACATCAATCGCAATGCCATTCTCAGCGTGCATCATGATCGTCGATCCGTTGATCGATGCGCGCTGCATCGCTTGGAGAATCTCACCGTCCGTGGAGTAGAAAACGCCAGGATACGCCATGAACAGTTTGAAACTGGTCACTCCTTCGTCAACGAGCAGATCCATCTCGTCCAGTGATTGCTTGTTCACGTCAGAGACAATCATGTGGAATCCAAAGTCAATTGCGCAATTGCCCTCAGCCTTCGCAAACCAGGCGTCCAGACCACTTCGTAAACTGTTGCCCTTGGACTGAATGGCGAAATCGATGATCGCGGTGGTGCCGCCAAAGGCCGCGGCCCGTGTACCCGTTTCGAACGTATCTACTGAGAATGTTCCGCCAAAGGGCATTTCCATGTGCGTGTGTGCATCAATAGCTCCGGGAATGACGTACTGAGAAGTTGCGTCAATGACGCGCTCGGCACTCGCGCGCCACGATTCTGACGAGTCAGATCCCGCGAGAGCCAGACCAGCGATGGTTTCTCCTTCGATCAGGACGTCGGCGCGAAAAGGTCCACTGGCGTTGACGACCGTTCCCCCTGATATCAAGATTCTCATCGCTGATCTTTCGATGGAACGTTCATGGCTCGACCAGGGCTTCATAACTCTCGGGGCGCCGGTCTCGATAGAACGCCCACGTGTGGCGTACCTCAGCGAGCGTCGACATGTTGAGATCGCGAATCACGAGATCATCGTCAACTTCGGACGCCGCGTCTCCAATTCGTTGACCTCGAGGATCGACGAAATACGAAGATCCGTAAAAGTCATTGTCTCCAAGTTCTTCGATGCCAATGCGGTTGATGGCTCCGACGAAATACTCATTAGCCACCGCAGCGGCTGGCTGTTCCAGGTTCCAGAGGTACATCGATAAACCGCGGCTCGTCGCTGATGGATTGAATACGATGCGCGCGCCACCGAGGCCGAGCGCTCGCCATCCTTCGGGAAAATGACGGTCATAACAGATGTACACACCAATTGGTCCCACCGCAGTTTCAAACACCGGGTAACCAAGGTTCCCTGGTCGAAAGTAGAACTTCTCCCAGAATCCCTTTACTTGGGGAATGTGATGTTTTCGGTATTTTCCGAGATACGTCCCGTCGGCGTCGATGACGAAGGCCGTGTTGTAGAAAAGACCCTCCTGCTCCTTCTCATAGACCGGAACAACTAAGACCATCCCAGTCTCTTTGGCGAGTTCACACATGAGGTCACTGGTCGGCCCGGGAACGGTCTCGGTGTAGGAGAAGTATTCAGGATCTTTGGACTTGACAAAAATACGGACCGTAGAATAATTCTTGGAAACAGAGAACCTGGGCCCCTTCACTCGCGGCCTTTCTGGCGAGAGCTACATTCGCATCAATCATCGATTGCTTATCACCCGTCCACTTCGTTTGAACGAGTGCCGCGCGGATGACTTCAGGTGTTTCTGCTGATGAATTGCTCACAGCTACTCCTCACGGTTGTCGCGACAACCAAAGAACTACCTTATAGACGCAATGACGCCGCGCCAACTCGAAGGCACATCATTTAATGAACCGTTCACTCAAGGTCGAACCATGCCGTCGCCCTTCGTCAAGACCGGCCCACGGAGCCATGCCCGAGGCTTCGTGTGGTCTTCAATTGGCGCCGCGAGTGAACCCGCCTGGTAGTCACCTCGAAAAGCTTTTTGTTCGCGATCACGAAAGCGTTTGAACACCACAAAATCCCTGTATTCATGACCTTTTTGGTCATATATAGTTGCCTTTCATGTCCCTCCACGATCAGGATTCCACTCAATTGGTGGAATCGATTCCTGTTCAGGCTCTTGTTCACGGGCGTGGAGGCTTCGCCGCGTGACGCGAAGTCGACGAGACTCTCACGACGATCCCTACGGACTCGGACTCGACGGACCAAACGTCGAGGGTCTCGCCTTTCTCAATCCCTACCGGTCCCTAGGCGAACTCAACGAGACCGAACTCATGAAACTTCAACGCCACCCCTTTGAGGTAGCGGCGAGCGTCATCAATACCTACGCCAAAGAAGGTGTCGAGGCATTGCTCGCCATTCCAGGCGAGGTTGAGCGACTCAAATGGGTGGGCGTCTACCCGCAGCGTCAAGGTGGCGACGCGTTCATGATGAGGGTGAAGGTTCCTGGAGGCGTACTCACTGCCGATCAGGCCCGAGAGATTGGACTCGCCGCTGAAGCCTTCGGTCGGCGCCCGAAGATCATCCGCTCTTTGGAAATAGTTACTGCGATCTCACTACCCGACAAACAATCCAGCTGCACTGGCTCCACATGGCCGACATTCCTCGAATTTGGGAGCGGTTCGCACGAGTGGGCTTGACCTCAGTCCAGGCCTGTGGCGACTGCGCTCGTGATGCTAACGAGTTGCCCCGTTAGTGGCGTCGATAAACACGAGATCGTGAATTCGCTCGACGTCGCCACGGCAATCTCGGATTTCTTCACCGGAAATCGAACATACGCCAATCTTCCACGAAAGTTTAAGATCTCGGTTTGCGGATGCAGTGAGGATTGTTCTCGCGTCGAGATCAATGACATCGGATTCTGGCCCTGCTCAACTCGGCGACAACGTCGGATTCAATGTCCTTGTCGGAGGTGGTCTCTCCGATGGCGAACGCCTTGCGTCAGATCTCGATCTGTTCATTACGAGCGATCAAGCCCGTCGAAGTCGCCCGAGGGATTGCCCAGCTATACGCCGAACTCGGGAATCGCGAACATCGAGGTGTCGCGCGCATGCGATACCTCGTCCAGGAACTGGGTCCCGAGGGTTTTCGCGCCGAGCTCGTGGCGAGACTTAATTTTGAACCTCGCTCGGGCGCGACGTCGCTCCAAACTGGCTATCGCCGAGATCACGTTGGCGTTCACGCCCAGAAACAACCCGGACTTTCCTACGTTGGGTGCGTCGTGCCCGCGGGGCGTCTCACCGGACTCGAACTCGTCGAAGTCGCCCGACTGGCGAGTGTTTATGGTGACGGTCGCGTCCGCCTGGGCGTGGATCAAAACTTCACGCTCTCAGGCATAGCCAATGCGCGCGTTGAGGCGCTCCTTGGAGAAGCACTCATTGAGAAGTTCACGCCAGACGCCGGGCCGTTCACCCGCGGCGTCGTGGCCTGTACGGGTAACGAATTTTGTCGTTACGCAATCACCGAAACGAAGCAGCGTGCGGTGCAACTCGCCAAACGACTTGACGCCCGACTAGAACAATTATCACCGGAGAGCCCCCTACGAAAGACACCGTTGCGCGTGCACTTGTCTGGTTGTTCGGCATCGTGCGCACAACCCCAAATCGCCGACATCGGACTGCGTGGCGCCGTGCACAAGGGTGATTACAAGCTCGAAGAAGCCTACGATCTTGGAGTCGGCGGCGCTCTCGGACCCGAAGCGGGCTTCATTAATTGGGTTGAAGGTTCAATTCCCGTGCGAGATCTTGAGGACTCCATCATCAACGCCGCCCTCGCCTACGATCAGCAGCACCACGAAGGAGAGACCTTTACCGCGTGGTCACGTCGAATCAACATCGGTGATCTTCGAACGATCGTCAACGGAAAACTGTCGTGAAGGGCAACCAGCTGCGCGACGAGATGAACGACATCATCGAGGCACCACGTAAGACGTGGTTCTGGGAGTTGGCCGCGGGCGTGATAGACGCGGATCGTTGCATCGAATGTGGAACGTGCGTCGCCGTGTGCCCTTCAAATTCCATTGGCGTCAACCAACTCACCAATCTGCCCGAACTCGTGAAAATGTGCACCGGTTGTTCCCTCTGTTGGGATTTCTGCCCTCGCGCCGGACTCCGGTACGAGGCACAGTGGCCCCCATCGACCGTGGATCCACATGCGCAGCCCGTGGAGATCATTTCCAAGCGTGATCCCAGTGATCCGTACTTCACGATTGAGGGCGGTGATCCCGCCGCGGGACTTGGCAGAGTGTTGGGTGGCTTCAGCGTGCGAAGTGCAAATCGCAACGATGACGCCCAAGATGGCGGTGCCGTCACCGCCCTCCTTGGCGCACTCTTAAGGTCCGGTGCAATTGATGGCGCCCTCGTCTCAAAACCGTCGGATGATCCCGCGACACCGTGGAAGGGCGTTGCCACCATCGCTACTAACGTTGCGGAGTTGCGAGCGACATCTGGCTCCTTTTACAACCAAACGATGGTTCTCAGTGAACTCAACCTTGCGAAGTACGAATTGCCCGCTAAGCCGCGAATTGCCGTCGTCGCCACACCTTGCGCGATTGAAGGTCTACGAGCAATGCAGTCGCACCGTTGGCCAACGGGTGATCACCGCGTCGACGCCGTAACCCTTTCGATTGCACTCATGTGCACAAAGAACTTTGATTATGAGAGTCTCGTCCTGCACGACTTGGAACTCGAACGCGGAATTGACCTTCGTCGAGTAAGCAAGATTGACGTGACACGAGGTCGACTCATCGTTGAGTACGTCGACGGAGCCATTGCCCTTGATGAGCCGATCAAGAATTTCCACCATTCGGCTTTGCGCGGTTGTGACGAATGCGCCGATTTCATGGGGAGATCCGCTGACATATCGGTCGGATCGGTGGGCTCTGATGACGGGTGGACCACAGTGTTGATCCGCTCGGAGAAAGGAATGCTCGCCTTTGACCAGATGCGCGCTGCCTTTGACATACGTGATCTGACAGACACTGAAGGCCTGATACGACTCGACGAGCTCGATCAACGAATTGCCTCCCAGCATCTCCAACGACCTTTGGATCCGAATGGTGCCTATTTCATTGATTTCGAGGAGCACGTAAAGAATTATCAATACACCGATCGAACGCCGGTGCTGATCCGATCAAAGGATGCGGTAACGGTGTCCCAATTTCGTCGGACGTGTCCACGCAAACCAATGAGCGGGCCTTCACGAATTAGCCTTACCCGCTTCGTTTCGTTGACCAGATAGCGAAGCTCGCCTTCACGCCATAGAGTGGTGGCATGTCACCCGTAGGAAAAGTCGCCGCAATTTCACTCGACACCACTGATCCGGAGATACTTTCGAAGTTCTACCAGGAGTTGCTTGGCTATGACGTGGTCTTTGAGTCCGACGAATTCATTGCCCTAAAGGGAGCAGGCGGCGTTGGACTCGCTGTGCAGCGAGTGGCTGACCACGTCGCACCGACATGGCCATCGGCGTCGATACCCAAGCAGATCCACCTTGAATTGTCGGTAAAGAACCTCGAAGACGCCGAAACCCAGGCGTTGGCACTTGGCGCCTCGAAGCCTGATGCCCAGCCTTCGCCGGATAACTGGCGAGTCCTGCTCGATCCCGCCGGACATCCTTTTTGTATCACCACAATGATTCCAGACGACTTTTAGGGAATTCAGGTATCGAAGGCTTCATCGAAATGGATTCCATCACGTGAAATTGAAGCTCGATTTGCACGATATATACAACCGTGGAGAGGACATTGATCGAGCGCTGCGAGACATCATCGATGAAGCCATTGAAAAGAAAGTCAAACTTGTTGAAATAATTCCGGGTAAGGGAAGTGGACAACTGAAGAAGCGTGTCCTACGTTTCTTGGATCAAAAGGAAATCAAGGTTCTCTATCACCGAATTGAAAAAGACTCGCATAACTTCGGGCGCATCTTCGTTCACTTTCAACCAAAGTGAACGTCGACGAGGTTTCGGTGATCGCAAACGCATGAAATCCCGACTTCATTCACGCGAAGACGAACGCACACGCTGGCTGGCCCTAATGCGAGTAAACAAATTTGATGCGATGAGATCGAAAGGAAGAATTGCTCTCTGGGGTCGTGTGCTCGCATCAATTTGCGTGACCGTCGCCTTCGTACCCCTGCTCTCATCTCACATCGTGGGCGCGGCGCCTTCGCCAACGGCTGCCTCGTGGACGGTCTACCACGGTGACAGCCTTGGTTCGGGCGACGCCAGTACCGTTACCGCCGTCGCCAACCGGCCTGGTTGGCGGTCACCGCATCTTGACGGCCAACTCTACGGTGAACCGCTCGCGACACCCGGAGCCGTCTTTGTCGCTACTGAAGACGACGTTGTCTACGATCTTTCGACAGTTTCCGGGAAAATCCTGTGGTCACGCCATCTTGGAACACCTGTCTCGAGCACGACCCTCCCCTGCGGTGACATCAGCCCGACGGTTGGCATTACGGGCACACCGGTCATTGACACGTCGCGCAACGAGATCTTCGTCGTCGCCGAGCAAGATTTCCGCGGATCCACGCGTCACGAACTGTACGGACTCAACACCGCCACTGGCGCCGTCGAGATCAGTGTCGATGTCGATCCTCCTGGAGCCATACCGTCGAACCTTCTCCAGCGCACTGGCCTGGCCTTGGATCAAGGTCACGTGGTCTTTGGCATGGGAGGCAACGACGGCGACTGCGCCCTCTACCGAGGACGCGTCGTTTCCGTCGATGAAACGAGTGGCGCCACGTTGGTATTCACGGTGGACGCATGTCACGGCGAAAGTCAAGGCGCAGTATGGATGGGTGGCGCCGCGCCCGTCGTGGATCAAGCTGGCGATGTTTGGGTGAGCACCGGCAACGGATCGGTGCATGTCAATGGGCAGACGTATGACGATAGCGATGCTCTGCTGGAGTTGTCTGCGAGCATGCGTGTCGTGCAGTACTTCACACCGACGTCGTGGGCGAGTAATAATCTCAATGACCTCGACATGTCCACGGCACCATCTTTGGTGACACCCGGCGAAGTCGTCATCGCTGGTAAATCGCGCATTGCGTATCTCTTGAATCGAATGCACCTCGGAGGCGTTGGCCATCCACTCGCCTTGGTCCGCAACGTGTGCACGCAAGATGTCGATGGGGGGAGTGCAACCTCTGGCGACGTTGTGATCCTTCCTTGTCTGAGTGGGCCAGTAGCTATTCGTGTAACGACATCGCCAGCGTCAATATCCTTGAAGTGGACCTCCAAGTTTGGGGGTGGGCCGCCAATAATCGCGGCCGGTCTCGTTTGGACGATAGGACAAGACGGTGTGCTTTATGGACTCAGTGAGCAGACCGGCCAACTCCAACGCGAGTTCGCACTCGGCTCGGTTTCGAATCACTTCCCTACTCCGGGAGTGGGTGACGGATGGCTCCTCGTTCCTCTGTTGAACCAAGTGGTCGCTATACGTACAAACACGAACTAGTTGCTTTGTCGCGACTACAGGTTCGCGGGGCGTCATCATCACCCGTCGTCATCTCTGCGAGGGTAGATCGTGTTGATCTATTCTTCGAATTACGTTCCAGTTACCGCTCGTTGACACCCTCATTTAGGTACGAACAGTCCGTCTTGAAGACGGATTTCTTGGTCATTAAAGCTGCTTGCTGATGGTTCCTCTCAAACCTCATGGATCGAGGATCACCACGAGCGAGCCAATGGTGGAACAATCTATTTCCCAGGCAGCGAACTCTAGTCGGGGTTGAGCTCGCGTCGTAAGCCATCGCGTGCTCGATCTCCAATCTTCTTCAGAACTGGACCCAGAAATGGTGTCGCCAACATGAAGACGCCCCGCAAAGAGAGATTTGCTGTGTACGTGACGATGGATCCCTCGCCCTTGGAAGTCACAACGATTTCGTCCTCGGAGCGGAGCAACTTGGTTTCACCGCGCAGTACGACTCGAGCGTTGTCTTCGAATTCAACTATTCGATAGAGAATCGGTACTTCGCGACCGTTAGTGACGGTGATGACATCGAATTCCGAGCCGAGACTTGCGCTTCCTTCAGAGAGTTTTGTCGCTTGTCGAACTCCCGGGTCCCACTGTGCAACGTTTTGAAATTCAGACATATAAGTAAAGGCCTGGCGCGCACTGAGTTTGGAATCAATTGAAGTTGAGTATTTCGACATGCGCTGCAGTTTATGGAGGAAGCTATACGACTTGACGCACTCGAAAATTGAGTCCCAACAGTGACCTTTGAGGAACACCAGTCGAGCGAGGGCGATGAAGCGGCGTCATCTTCGTGATCTCAGAAATATTGGAGTCAACGAACCTGCATGAATTTTGATTATTGCGCGCGGCTACGCGTACAAGCAGGTGGCTTTGGAACAGAAATCTCGCCCAAGACCGTGGAGTCTCATGTGTCTTCGGCGTTGCGAAAGTCTTCAACTTTCCAATCGTTACGAACTTTCGAATTGGGCGAACGAGCGCAAGCTTTCCTAAGTCGCGACTATACACCTCCGTCCCTCACAAGAATCACACCGTTCTCAAGTCTCAATCGCGGTACTCATCAAGGGTCGTTGGAGTCGTCACTTCTCACCTGCGTAACTTTCTGGAATCTTCGGTCACCGCCAACGGTGAACCGTAGACGTGTCAGGATTCTCCTGATTCTCGGTAGTCTGGAAGTCCCGTGACCATCCTCGTCGACCTCCAGCACGTCACCGTACGGGGTTTCGAGAAGATTCTGTTCGACAATCTTGACCTCACCATCGAAACAGGTGACCGGGTCGGTGTGGTGGGCATCAACGGGGCTGGCAAGTCGACGTTGCTGCGAATCATCGGCGGCGAGAGCCTTCCCGACTCTGGTGCGATTCGTCGAGGGAAAAACGTACGTATCGGTTATTTAGAACAGATCCCAAGGTTGCCTTCTGGAACCGTGCGCGACGCATTGGGCCACGACTGGCAAATCGAAGCCACGATGGATCGTCTCGGCATGGCGCACGAGTTCGAAACACTTATCGAACAGTTGTCGGGCGGACAATTGAAAAGAGTCGCTCTGGCTCAGCTTTTCACCACGCCGAACGACATCATCGTGCTCGACGAGCCCACCAACCACTTGGACCTTTTCGCAATTCAGTGGCTCGAACAACAGATACGCGAATTTCGAGGCGGCGTAGTCCTGGTAAGTCACGACCGGTTCCTTCTCGATCAAGTGACGACTCGTATGGTTGAGATTGACCGAGGCAAGACCTACGTACACGCGTATGGTTATGCCGCCCTTCTCGAAGCGCAATCGCTTCGAGAAGAACAGGCAGCGATCAGTGAACAGGTCCGAAGAAATCTCGCGAGAACCGAGCTGGCGTGGCTTCGTCGCGGCGCCAAGGCTCGCTCCACCAAGCCGCAGGCGCGCATCGACGCCGCCGAGCGTCTACTCGCCCGTCGTCCTGAGGCTGCCGCACGAGAAGGCATACTCGATCTTCAAGTCGAGATGCCCCGACTCGGTACCACCGTAATCAAGGTGCACAACGTGAGCTTCTCCTATCCGCACGCTCGCGAACTGCTTCATAAGGTCAACCTCGAGTTGGGTCCGGGTGATCGGATTGGCATCGTGGGTCCGAACGGGACCGGTAAAACGACACTGATCGATCTCCTAAGTTCACGCCTTGCACCGTCAACGGGGACCATCAAACATGGACCCACCGTGCGGGCTTCCTACTTTGAACAAGGCGGCGGTGACTTCGACCTCGAAAAGACCGTGCAAGAACTGGTCGCCGGACCCCTCGGTGACCCCGGTTCACTCAGCGACCTCGCCCTCATGAAGCGCTTCTGGTTCAGTGGCGCCCTGCCCAAAACCAAGGCAATCGATCTTTCAGGGGGTGAGCGGCGCCGTCTTCAGCTTCTCCTCGCTTTGGGGCCGCACCCAAATGTCCTCTTTCTCGATGAACCAACCAATGACTTAGACCTCGAAACGATTCGACTCATCGAAGAGTTCCTTCGACAATGGCCCGGTACAGTCGTCGTCGTTTCGCACGACCGAACATTCCTCAGCCGAACCACGGATCGACTCTTCGAAATTCACGGTGACGGGACGATGAGCGAGGTACCCGGTGGTATCGACGCATGGATCCTACGATCAAGTTCCCCACAGTCGCTGGGCAAGCCTGTCGCAAGTGCGTCCCCTCTCCCATCACCGACGAACGAGTCTCGCGGTCGTCACATGCGCGATCTCGAAAAGGAAATGGCGCGCCTGGAACGCAAGAAGCGTTCGCTCACCCAGAGATTGCTTGTCGCCAAGATTTCGCCAACAGTCCTCACTCGGCGAAGAACTCGAGGAAGCACAAGTTGCGCTAAGCGCAGTCGAAGAGATCTGGTTGTCACTACACGAATAAGTGCTCTCGGCTTGATTCATTGACGCGAGGCAACGAATACTGGAATCTCACGCTCGGTACCTTGCTGGTACTCCAGGTAGGGAGGATACGCAGCGACTGCCCGCTCCCACCACGTCTGACGCTCCTCGTCCTTCACTTGACGCACGCGCACTGAAAAAGGCTCGGGTCCGTCCTGCAAGGAGACCTCTTCAGGGTGCGCGAGCAGGTTGTAGTACCAAACAGGATGCGTTGGAGCCCCACCCTTGGAAGCGACGAGGGCATATTCACCTTCGTGTTCCACGCGCATGAGAGGAGTCTTTCGAATCTTGTTGGTCCGATTGCCTCGAGTCGTGATGATGACTATCTCGAGCCCCGTATCGCGCAACGTATTTGCTCGTTCGCCATGAGAAGCCTCGTATTCGGCCACTTGATCGCGAACCCATTCCCACGGACTCGGCTCGTAGTCACCTCGGAGTTCCACTTCATCATCCTAGTTCCGAGTCAACAAATCATCCTCAATGAGATATTCATCAAGAAGAAAGTATCAATCGAAATCCGACGCGACGAAGGTACATTTGACTACAGCAAGCAGGAGCGCGTATGAAGCGGTGGCGTGATCATCGTAACCAAGACCAAAGTGGGTTCTCATTGATCTCACTCCTCCTGGTCGTGATCATTCTTGGCGTCATGATGACACTTACGATCGATTCTTTGGACGGAACTGGCATCCCCGCATCCAGCAGTTCAACGAGTGCATCATTGGCGACACCTCAAGGGGCGAACGACGTCATATCCCAAGCGCAAGTGGTTGCGTGTGAAGCTGACTACTCGTCAATCGAGACCGCACTAGTGACCTACCTCTCCGATAACGGCCGACCACCGGGACCCGGCACGACGTGGGCAACTGTCAATCCGCACGGTGCGCCAATCATGCAGTCGTGGCCCTCAGGAGGGCCGTATTTTTCGCTGACGTGGGATGGAACGGTCTTAACGGTCACTCCTCGCTTCGGGCCTTCCTCACACGACTCGATTGGCACACCGGATCCGCGCACTGGTTGTTACGCGGCTTGACCCGCTCTTCACTTGATCACCGCAACAGACTGAACGAACCTAAATTATTGCGACTTCGGCGTCGTTGACGTAGCTGCGAGGTTCTCAGCACTGCGGGCAACTGACTGCACTTGCACGTTTCGTGCATCGAGAGGTTGCCCACAATGCTCACAGGTGAGCACTCCATGAGTGCGCGACCCGCACGAACGATGAACAATCGTGACGGGGGGCCCAAAGGGGGCAGCGTATCGATCACCCCATTCACGCATGGCGTTCAGGACCGGCCAAAGGTCAAGTCCTTTCGCGGTGAGTTTGTAGTCATCTCGAGGAGGATGTTCTTGGTAGCGCACTCGTTCCAGCACCCCCGCTCTCACCAGGGTGCCAAGTCGAACCTGCAAGATGTTGCGCGAAATGCCGAGGCGCTGTTGGAAATCCTCGAAGCGAGTAACTCCCATGAAGCTGTCACGCAGAATCAACATGGTCCACCACTCACCCACGACCTCGAGACATTGGGCCACCGAACAATCCATCTCCGCGAAGCTTTTTCTTTCCACGAAATGAGTTTAGTCAGTTGCATCATAGAACGCAATCCGTTAGGGTGAGTTTCATGACGCCAGCGAGTGCCGCGCACATTGATCCGACCTTGCTCTCGGCGCGCCGGCGTCGGATGATCTTTCTGGTGACGGCACTCGGAGCGTTCATGGGATCGCTCGACCTTTCGATCGTGAACGTTGCCTTTCCGGCCTTGGAACGAGCGTTCTCGCACGACTCGCGCGCGGGCCTCGCGTGGATCATCACGGGTTACAGCATTGTCTTTGGATCACTGTTGGTGATTTCTGGTCGCACCGCCGACCGCCTCGGCGCTCGCAAGGTCTTTTTCGCTGGTCTGGGAGTTTTCTCGATTGGATCAGCATGTTGTGCACTCGCGCCTTCTCTCGCGGTGTTGATTCTTGGACGAGTCGTGCAAGGAACGGGCGCCGCGATGATGTTGCCGGCCTCACTTGGACTCTTGCTCGCGGCGTACTCGCCCGAACGACGTTCCCAGGTGGTGGCACTATGGGGAGGTATCGGGGCACTTGCGGTCGCCACCGGGCCTTCACTAGGGGCTGCCCTCATTACTGCCTTTAGCTGGCGCGCCGCGTTCTACGTCAACCTGCCCATCGGACTCATTGCCTACTTGATTGGTCGAAAGGCGTTGCTGGCGCCGCGGGGCTCACGAGAACAAGGTGCTCCCGATTATTTGGGGGCTGGCACCTTGAGCATCGCACTCGCACTACTCGTGCTTGGTGTGTCCGAAGGACCGACCTGGGGCTGGACGAGCCGTTGGGTTCTGACTGGATTCAGCGGATTCGTCATTCTGATCGCGATGTTCTTGCGACGTTCGAAGCGCCACGATCAGCCCGTACTTGATCTCACTCTCTTTCGTTCGCGCTCATTTCGTGTCGCGAATGCTGCGGTCTTTCTGTACTCAATGGGGTTCTTCGCGATGTTGCTCGGGAACATCTTGTTTCTGACCAGCGTCTGGCATTATTCAATCCTCGACGCCGGCCTCGCCGTGACGCCCGGTCCATTGATCGTCGCCTTGGTCTCGGGGCCTGCGGGGAGAATTGCGGCGAAGTTCGGATTCCGGGTGGTGCTTCTTGTTGGCTTCTTGATATTTGCGTCGGGCGTCTCGTGGTACGTGCTGCGTGTGCACCTTCAGGCGCACTACGTGACGCTTTGGCTGCCCGGAACGCTCATCGTCGGTCTGGGTATCGGATTCACCTTTCCAGTGTTGAGTGCCGCGGCGGTTTCGAGTCTGCAGCGGGAGCGATTTGCCGTCGGTAGCGCAGTCAATCAAACCGCGCGCCAAATTGGCGGGGCCATTGGGGTCGCTCTGTTGGTGGTCATCTTGGGCTCGCCGCGAACACCGACTCGCGCCCTTCAAAACTTCCACCATCTCTGGCTCTTCATCGCCGTGATGGCCCTCAGTGCAGGACTCATCTGTCTCGACTTCGCGACCTTCGAAGAGTCCGGTGGCTGAGACTGATCCCGTCTTTTTGGAGAGCGAAGGCGTTCAAGAAGTCCTTGACGCAGAGATCATCGCCCCGATGCTGCGGCGCAACAAACCGGCCTAGACCCCGTAGTTGACGGTCGGCGGGAAGTCACGTGACATGAGCTAGAGCCGCAAACTCGTGCGAGAAAATGTGTGACACTGATGTGGGCACCGCACGTTTCTGGCTCATCGTGGACGACCAGCGTGACGAACATCGATTGAAAGGAATGTGAATCGTGGACAAGAGGACAATTGTCATTACCGGCGCCAGTGATGGCATTGGCGCTCAAGCCGCGCGAACGCTGCACTCCATGGGTCATGATGTCATCGTCGTGGGTCGATCGCCACAGAAGACCAAGTTGGTCGCCGACGAACTCAATGTTCCCTCCTACGTCGCGGACTTTGCGGTACTCGATGACGTGCGTCAATTGGCCCACGACCTGCGTCGCGACGTTGCAACCATCGACGTACTCGCGAACAACGCCGGGGGCATCTTTGGCGAACGCGAACTGACGATCGATGGTCACGAGAAGACCATGCAAGTGAATCACCTTGCTCCCTTCTTGCTAACCCACCTGCTCATGGACAGGTTGATCGACTCGAAGGCGGCGATACTGAACACCTCGAGCGTCGCGCATCGGATCTTCAGCAAATTTGATGTGCACGATCTTGAGGTCACGAAGAACTATTCGCAAAGAATTGCCTACGGCAACGCAAAGTTGGAAAATATCCTGTTCACCTTCGAGCTTCATAAGCGCTATCACGACCAGGGAATCTCGACGGCGGCCTTTCACCCTGGTGGCGTTGCCACGAATTTCGCGAGCGAGACGAACAGTCTGATGCGCTACGTCTACGGCACGCCCCTGCGCAAATTGTTCCTCATTTCAGTTGAAAAGGGTTCAGATAATCTCATTTGGCTCGCGAGCACCAATCCCGGAAAGGATTGGCAGTCCGGTGCGTACTACGTGAAACGATCGCTCTCATCCGCACTCGACAAGGAGGCGATCAATCCCGAGAACGCTCGCCTCTTATGGGAGCAGTCCATAGCCTTCATCGAGGCCTAAGCACGTGCCAGCGGTGAGAGTTCAGGTTTAGATTCTCGAGCCCGGTTCTGATGAATCCAACGAGATGGTTGCAACAATCGCGTTTCGAGTCGAGTGGCGACATCCTCTAGGCAACTAGTCTTTCGTATCAGCATTCCCCTCGCCCTTCGCCCCTCGCCTCGGAGCAACGCATGCCATTTGAGATCCCCGTCGCTCGTATCGAGCGACCTACGCCGTCCTCGCGCTCGCAGTTGGCGGCTTTGCACTCTTACAGTCCCTCGTCATTCCGGTGTTACCCACCATCCAAGCGGGCCTGCACACCAGTCAGAACACGGTGACGTGGGTCTTGACGGCGTATTTGCTCTCGGCCGCCATCTTCACGCCCATCATGGGGCGCCTCGGCGACATGTTCGGCAAGGAACGACTCCTGGTGATCGCGTTGGTGGCCTCGCGCTCGGCTCGCTCTTGGCCGCGGTCGCCAGTTCCATTGGCGTCATGATCGTGGCGCGCGCGATTCAAGGCATCGGCGGCGGCGTGCTCCCACTCTCCTTCGGACTCATTCGAGACGAGTTCCCCAAGGAGAAGGTGCTCGGCGCGATCGGGGTCATCGCCGCGCTCGCCGCTGCGGGAAGTGGTGTTGGCATTGTTCTCGCGGGACCCATCGTGGATGCGTTGGACTACCACTGGTTGTCTGGATTCCCATGATCGTTATGGCGATTGGAACAATTTGTGCACACGTCATCATTCCCGAATCGCAGTTTCGCTCCCCCGGCGCGCTGAGCTGGTCAGGGGTCATCTTGTTGTCAGGTTGGCTCGTTGCACTGATGCTCGCCGTGAGTGAAGCGCCCGCGTGGGGTTGGGGATCACTTCGGGTCATTGTGCTGGTCGTCGGTGCACTC
>CAWICL010000020.1:0-30865 GCA_963834545.1 uncultured Acidimicrobiaceae bacterium
GCCACGCATTGCTACGAGCTGCACGTCCGCGAGCTTCTTGAAATCCTCGCTAAAAGTTAAATTGAGTCGAGCGAGTTGCGCTTCCTCCTCGGGCAATTTTCCCGACGAACTGCGCGCGTTAGTGACTTTTCAATTCGGTCGCGTCCGGCGTTCAGAGCCTCGGCGTTTCGCTCGATGACGACGACGCTGCTCCCCGATCGTGCAACGATCTCGGCGATCCCCGATCCCATGAGGCCACAACCCACCACACCAATGTGTTCCATCACGACTCCCTTCGAACGATGAGGACTCGCCGTTCGAAAAAAAGTCTAGGTCGCTCGGTGAGCGCTGTTCACCTAGACGACGAGTGTGTAGGTGTTCTCAAGCTCATCTTGCAAGACGGTGGCGACGTGTTCAGTGGTATCGATGACGAGCTCGTCACTGAGCATTCGAGACGAGAATCGCCAGTCCGCGGGCAGATGCAACGACTCCGCAAGCATCGCCAGATTCTCCTCGCGCAAGGAAGAATCAACACCCGTGCAGTACGCCTGCATGACGTAGGTCTTGTTGTCGGGGCTCGTCAATTCATGAATCGTCGTGCCTGCGTCGAAAAACCATACGGCACCCCGATTGACATGACGCTCTTTGTAAAAGACTCGATTGAGGTCACCATCAAAGTCGATGGTCGCTACACGGCGCATGTCGATGCCACCAAAAGTGCGTAACTGCGGATCCACGTTCTGGACCTTTCCGACACCGTCCATCAACCAGTAGCGAGGTCCGTTGAGGATCGCGAAACTTGCGTCCGCCTCTTTGGCAAGAATCTCGGCGTCGAGCGCTCGCCAGAGTTCATCAGGACAATCGTTCAAGGGAAACGAATTAAAGACTTCGACGCGTGGTTCGTCCTCGAGATAACCAAGGATTACCTCGCCGTAGCGCATGCCACGCATATTGGAAAGCAAACGATCTGAAGGTGCCATGGTCATTCCTCTTTCTGGGAAGAGCGATTTCCTCATCATTCCTAGCAGCCCTCGGATGAGTGCATGGTGCGTCGAGCGAGCCAACCGGGACGAGGCTCACTGGCTACCATTGTCCTGTGCTGCGACGCACGAAACATTCCTAGAAGGCAGAGACACCATGGATACCATCAACGTCGTCGTCGAAATACCTCGGGGTAGTCAGAATAAGTACGAGTACGACCACGAGAGCCACACCATCAAGCTGGACCGACACCTCATCGTCTCGATGGGCTATCCCGCCGAATACGGTTTCGTTCCCGACACGTTGGGCGGCGACGGCGACCCACTCGACGTTCTCGTGTTGACCGAGTACCCCACGTTTCCGGGATGCTTAATTGAATCCAAGATCTTGGGTATGTGCATCATGGAAGATGAAAATGGCAAGGACGAGAAACTCCTCGCTGTGCCTTCGTATGATCCCGCATGGAAGAAGGCGACTGACATCACGGACGTGCCCAAGAGCGTGCTCGATAGAATCGCTCACTTTTTTACTGTGTACAAAGACCTCGACGAAGGTAAGTGGATGAAAGTTGAGACGGGTCGGAAGGGACGCGGCCCTGCTCGAACTTGAGGCTTCGCGCAAACGTTTTCAAGGTTGAGCAAAGTGGCTCAACGCGCTCGTGCGAATCGGGCGAGGCTTTACTAGAGTCGCCTAATGACGTATTCAGACTCCATTGACATCGAAGCTTCGCCCCAAATCGTCTTTGACGTGATTGCCAATCTTCCTGAGATGGGTCGCCTTTCTCCGGAAAATACCGGTGGAACTTGGATGGGTGCGGCAACCGCTCCAGCCCTGGGTGCCAAGTTCAAAGGCACCAACGCACGTGAATCAGAAATCTGGTCGACGACGGCGCGAATCACGAAGTTCGATCCGCCGCATAACTTTGGTTTCGAGGTGACTTTCGGTCCATTCAAGGTATCTCGCTGGCACTACGAAATCACGACGACGCCCACCGGGTGTCGAGTTGTCGAGAGTTGGACCGATCGGCGCAGCGCGTTGGCCCGTCGCCCGGATAAGAAAAAAGGTTTTGACCGCGCGGCCTTCACCAAGGATTCGATCCGCACGACACTGACGCGTCTTAAAGAAGTGTGTGAGGAATCTGCACACTGAACCCAAGGCGTGACACCTTCACCCTAAGGTGGTTCCATAGCAAAGGGTTCTGGTTTTTCGAGCGGCGGTGAGACACAGCGGGTGATGGACGCCGCACGCTCGCCGGGATGGAGTATCGGGCTCGGTAGAACCGGTCAAATCATGGCCACTCACGATTCCGGTTCCATTGGAATGCCGTGGATCATCTGCGCGTCAAGAACGGGCAAAGGCATGCGGGTTTCACTGTATCGACCGGGCGATGACCCCGATGTTGAAGGCGAGGTCATTGGAGAGATCAGCGGGAATCCGCGCGAAATGGGTCGCCAACTCCGAGGATTTCTTGAAGACGCCAATACGAACGACGCCATTTGAAGGGCGTGCAGGATTTCATCCACTAAAATCTTCGTTCTGCCAAGATGCCGTTACTTCGAGGAAATGCTGCATGAGTTTTCAAATTGAGAGTTTTCCAAGGTTTCTTCGACCTTTGCTGAAGTACTTCCACGTTGATTTCGAGCCTCAGCGTCCACCTCACGGAGGCGAGGTGGTACTGGCTTCACTGGTCGCGGTCATTGGTTCGCTCGTCGCTGACATGGCTTTGGTGGCCGTTGGTAAAAAGGTGTTTCCCTCAGTGAAGGACTACGTTCACTTTCAGTTCTCCGATTACTCGAAATTGACGGTGATTGGTGTAGTGATTGCCTGCGTGGGATGGCCCATCGTGGCGCGCATTTCTTCAAGGCCGCGATGGCTCTTTTATCGAATGGCCATCGTGGTCACTCTGGTGCTGCTCGCACCTGACCTTTATATCTGGCATCAAGGTCAGCCCGCCAAGGGAGTCATGGTGCTGATGTGCATGCACGTCGCTATCGCTCTCGTTACGTATAACGCTCTGGTGCGCATTGCTCCGACGCACCGATATCGAACGCACGCTCGTCGTTGATTTAGGTTCGAAACAGTTGTGGGTCGACGCTCGCGAGGACAAGGACCACGAGTGCCGTCAATGAGATTAGGACCATTGTCCAAAACCAGACCACGATGGAGCGAAAGCGGTAGGTTCTTGCCACGAGGCGGTCAGTGAACGATCCCGTACGCAATTGATCGTCGACGACAGCAATTCGACGTTGACGCCACGTCAGTCCGTGAATCTCCGATGCGCCGCGAAGTCTTTCGTGCTCCGAGAGCCAGGCGGCGTCGGCGAGTTCAGAGAGTCGATGTGCAGAAAGCGAATGCAATGCGGCAATCGCCACAATCATGGCGAGCGAACTGGCGATGATCCGACCAGCCTGAGATGTTGAACCCGCCAACGCGATGGTGAGAAGGAACGCTTCTCCTGTCAAAGCCATTGTGGGCATTTGCCAAAGCAACACGTCCCACTGTTGACGGCGATTTGCAACGACGGCGTATTGCTCGAGACCTGCGGGCCCCTCCGCTTCTTCGAACTCGAGGGAATCACTCATTGCACATCACCTCCACTTCAGGTCTAGTGCGCATCGGACGCCAACGCGAATTTCGACGTCGCCGAATCTCGTCCATTTACGATTCTTGAAGAATCTCGGAGACTCTTTCTAAGACGGGAAGGGATCGTCGAAGGAGAGAACGTTCTGAATCGCTGAGTGTCGATAGCGCGACCTCGAGTACCTCGGTGCTCGCGGTTCGAATCGCGTAGAGCTTCTCGTGACCACTCGCGCTGATTTGGATGACACTCGCGCGACCGTCGTGAGGATCGGGAATTCGCGCAACGAAGCCCATCTCTTCGAGACCGTCGACAATCTTGCTCATGGACGCGGGCGAGATGCCCTCGAGTTGAGCGAGGACGCCGAGTCGCACCAATTCGGCCTGCTCGATGCGCGCGAGCGCCGATGCCTGGGAGGGCGTGATGTTCTGATTGGCGTGGATGCGAAGAGCCCGGTAGATGCGCAAAACCGCGACCCGCAAGGCCGCCGCCGAGGAGAGGTCGGTGGGGACAAACTCGGTACTCGCGGTCTCGGTCTGAGTCACTTCCCCATTATACTTAGTTAGTATTAACTAAGTAACTTTCGTGTACCCATTTCGAGATTCTTGGAGAATTCATGTCTACGCCTCACCCCGATCGCTACAAATGGATTGCACTTTCGAACACCACCATGGGTATTTTGATGGCAACAATCAACGGTTCGATCTTGTTGATCGCGTTGCCGAATATTTTTCGTGGGATCAAGCTCAATCCGCTGTCGGCGCAGAACACGCCGTACTTCTTGTGGATCTTGATGGGTTTTCTTCTCGTGACCTCGGTGCTCGTGGTGAGTCTCGGCCGTGTGGGGGACATCTTTGGTCGGGTGCGCATGTACACGCTCGGCTTTGCGATCTTCACTATTTTCTCAATCCTTCTCGCCGTGACCTGGATGACCGGACCAGCGGCCGCGCTGTGGATCATCATCATGCGCGTGGGCCAAGGCGTTGGGGGCGCGTTCCTCTTTGCGAACTCGAATGCCATCATTACCGACGCGTTCCCTCCCGATGAGCGAGGGCTCGCGCTCGGCATCAATGGTGTCGCCGCAATTGGGGGCGCCTTCATTGGACTAATCCTGGGTGGCCTACTCGCACCTATTGAATGGCGATTGGTGTTCTTGGTGTCGGTTCCGGTGGGACTCTTTGGCACCGTGTGGGCTGCACTCAAATTGCGCGACAACGGTGTTCGCACGAAAGCCACCATTGACTGGCTCGGTAATTTCACGTTCGCTATTGGACTCATCGCGGTGCTCACGGGCATTGTCTATGGCCTTCAGCCCTACGGCGGTCACGCGATGGGCTGGACCAGTCCCTTCGTGCTGTCGTGCATCGTCGGCGGCTTGATCATCCTCGGAGCCTTCGTCGCCATTGAGTTCAACGTCAAAGAACCAATGTTCCAACTCCATCTCTTTAACAGCAAGGGATTCGCGATGGGTAACATCGCCGCATTGATGCTCGCGTTGGCCCGAGGTGGACTTCAGTTCATGTTGATCATTTGGCTTCAGGGGATCTGGCTGCCCGAACACGGCTACTCATTCGCGAGAACACCACTCTGGGCTGGTATCTACATGGTTCCTCTGACGATTGGTTTCTTCATCGCCGGACCCGTCGCGGGACGGCTGGCGGATCGTCACGGTGCTCGGAACTTCGCGACCTTGGGACTGGTACTCACCGGTCTTAGCTTGATTGGCCTCCAAGCGATACCCATTAATTTTTCGTACCCGGCCTTCGCGGCCCTGCTGCTGCTCGTGGGACTGTCCATGGGTTTGTTCGCGGCGCCGAACACCAGTGCGGTCATGAATTCACTGCCCGCGAATCAACGTGGAGCGGGCGGTGCGATGTTGAACACGTTCCAGAACTCGGCGAGCGTGCTCTCAATCGGGTTCTTCTTCACGGTGATCACGCTCGGGCTCGCTTCGTCGCTACCCCACTCGCTCCTCAGTGGACTGACCGCCCAAGGCGTGCCCGCCGCTCAGGCAACGGCTATCTCGCACATTCCAGCGATTGGCAGCCTTTTCTCAGCGTTCCTCGGCATCAATCCGATTCAGACGCTGCTCGGCGCGCATCTTTTGGCTCAACCCGGTGTTCACGCGAGCGTCTTACTCGGGCGAGGATTCTTTCCAGGGCTCATCGCACAACCCTTCGCGAAGGGTCTTCACCTCGCATTCCTCGCCGCCGCGGCGATGTGCTTCGTCGGCGCCATCTTCAGTTGGCTTCGTGGTGCCGGACTTCAACGCCCCGTTCACCCGCTGAGCGTCGAGGCCGAAGAGGGCTTCGCCGACGTTGGTGATCTCGCGATGGCCGAGGCCGGCGCCGGCGCCGCGGGATCGGGTGTCGATCCGCAATTCAGTGACGCGAAGTCTCCGAGCGATTAACGGTGCAACCGTTGTTTCAATTCGAAATTGGAGTCACCGCAAGATTCCTCTAACGCGGCACGCACCTGACGCGAGAAGCTACGAACGAGCGTGCAGCGTGAAGGTGAGTGGCAGGCGCGGATAACCAAGGGGAATGCGATAGATGCCTTCCTCGTCCACTTCGAGCCACGGGAACTGTTGGAACATGGTCCAATCGTGTTCGACGAGATGTTCAATGCTTAGTCCTTCGTCGAGCAGTGCTTGCGTGATCTCGGCGAGTGAGTGGTTCCAGCTGTAGGTCTTGGTGTGCTCAAGTGTTGGACCATCGGTGTACGTGGCGTCGCTCTCCCATATCAACGGCGACTGCGGATCCTCAAAGTAATCGTTGACGATGTGTACGCCATCATCGTCGAAACACTCGCTGAACGGATGGACATCGAAAAGATACAACTGGCCGCCAGGAGCGAGGAGCGTCGCGACAACAGTCGCCCACGAACGAACATCGGGTAGCCAACTCAGTGAACCAATGGTCACGTAGACAACGTCAAAGACCTGCCCGGCGAGCGCGACCGGCGCGTCGTAAACGTTGGAGCAGACGAAGTTCGAGCAATCCTCCAGCCCTGACCGGATGGCGAGGCTCGTGGCGAACTCGATGGCGGCGGGCGAGAAGTCGACACCGGTGACCGTCGCCCCGATTCGCGCCCACTGGAGGGTTTCCATCCCAAAATGACATTGCAGTTGCACGAGCCTTCGACCTCGCACGTCACCCACCAGGGCGAGTTCGTGTGACGCTGGACCGGGTGCTCGAGCGAGCCAACCCTCTACGTCATAGAACCGGGAAGCGGTGTGCACCGCGACGCGATCGTTCCAGTTCAATCGATTCGCTTCGAGACGCCTATCCACGATCAAAGATTAGTTATCGCGCCCGATACGAGCCTACGAAAACTCGTAACGTACGCTGCTGTCGAGCACGCGAAAGCCAATGCTCCTATAGACGTGATTACTCGTCGAGTACGTCGCGTCGGCGAGGAGCATGACGCGTGAACCATTTTGAGATAGTTTCTTCGAAAGTGACGCGGTGGCAGCTGCGGCGTATCCGTGTCGGCGGTGTTCTTCGGGCGTGAAGACCGGACCAATGCGCGTGACGGTGGCATCACGGATCATTACCGCGCTGGCGTGACCCACCATGGAGACCGGCTCATCGTCCACAATCCAGAAATACATCATGGAATTCTCTATCTTCGCTTCCAACGCTGCCAGATCGAGAGCGGACGGCGTGTAAGGCGCACCATCAATGAACGTGCTGAAGTCAACGTGCCATTTGGACGCGAGATCGAACTGTGACGTTGTCACGTGCTCGAGATGGCCCTCCACGTCAGGGACCATGAGATCGGTCGCCTCGTAAATGAGATTGTGTTGACTCTGGACTGCTCGACGAGAGCCAGCTGTTGCGCTGCTGTTTCGAAAGCCATCCACGAAACTCTTGGTCACGTTTTCACTTCCAACGACACCCGGAAGTTCCACGTCAACGCGGGCGACTTCACGCGCGAGCAAGGCACTCGCGTCGCTCATCATGGGGCCTAATTGAAGCCAGTACGGAGCGGTTCGACATGCGGCGCCGACCACACGATTCTCATTGAGGACAATCCACCACCAGCACGCGTCATAACGTTGGAAGCCCGCTGCGACCGACGTTGCAATTGAGCCAACCATGTTGGTGCGCACTGGGTCCAACGCGCGATACCTGGCGCTACGTTCGAGGAACTCCGTGGGACTCGTGCACGTGACTACCTGCATGGATAAAACGCTAGGCCGTCACCTTATTGCGATGTGATGAAGAAAATTGCTTCGCGGGTCTACACTTGAAGCGTCGAAGGCGAGTGAGCGTGGCCGCATTTGATGAAAATGGCGTGGGCATTCATGGGTTCTCCAATGCGCAGCGATATCAGAATGCGCGCCCCGGGTATCCGCGTGATGCAATGGCGCACCTCGTCGAACGCTTCGGCATCAAGGCGAAAACCCGGATCGCTGACGTGGGGGCGGGCACTGGCATCTTCACGCGAGCGCTACTTGGTCTCTCGAAAAATGTCGTCGCGGTTGAGCCCGGAGAAGCGATGCGTGCGGAGTTTCGCGCCCAATTGCCCTCGACTCTCCTTCTTGAAGGCACCGCCGAGAACCTTCCGTTCGATGACGGATCGATTGATTTGATTACCGTCGCACAGGCATTCCATTGGTTTGATCACGACCGGGCGCTGTTCGAATTCAATCGGGTGCTGGTGTCGGGTGGCGGGCTCTGTCTCATCTGGAACGAACGCGATGAATCGGTGCCGTGGGTCAAGCAGTTGAGTCACGCCATCATGTGGGATACGAGGCGACCCTATGACATGTCGTCGAATTTCATCCCATTGCTCGAGGGGGGCGGCTTTGTCCAGGTTGACAAGAGAGAGTTCGTGAACGCTCAACTCGTCGACCTCGAAGGTCTTCATCAGCGAGTCCTCTCGACCAGTTACCTCGCCGTGATGGCGCCTGAAGAGCAAAAGAGAATTCTCGACAAGGTTGACGTATTGATCGATGGCTTCGATGAATTCTTCGAGCTTCCCTACGTGACGACGATGTACTGCGCCACGAGAGTCTGATTCATCAATGGAAGACTTGCGCGGTGGCTGATCAGCCCTTGTGAACGGTTCGCGCGAGAATTCCGAGTGTCGCTCGCAGGGCTGATTCGGAAATGACGGGAAAGATGGCGGCCGCTTTCCACTCGTCGCTCGCTGCGGACCAGTCGTAGTAGGAGGTGACGAGCGTCCCCTCGCTCGTCGGTTCGAGTCGGTACCCGTAGATGTGTCCGATAGTGTCGCGAAAGACACCTGACACGTTCCAGGCGATCTCGCGATTCTCTTCGTATTTCGTAATGGTGATCTTGACGTCGTACTTTCCGAGTGGGTAATCGTTCAGAGCCTCTCGATCCATGTGCACGATGAACTGGTCATTGACTTTGGAAACGTCGTCGCCCTCGGCGGAAACGAGCATCCCGGTGCTGTCGATGTTCACGTGACCTTGCGGGCTACGCAGAATGGCGAAGATCGCTTCACTCGTGGCATTGATGCTTCGCTGTACTTCTATTCGTTCAGATGTCATTGCCTAACTCTCGCAGCATTCATTGAGTCCAGTGTCGCGTGTTTTTGAAATGCTAGAAATATCCAGATATGAATCGCATCGCCATCGTGGGCTCGCCGGGATCGGGCAAGACCACCTTGGCCGAAGAACTGGGTAGGCGGACCGGCGTCCCCGTCATTCACCTTGATCATCACTACTGGCGCCCCGGATGGGTGGAGACGCCACACGAGGAATGGGTTGCCCGTCAGGTGGAACTGCTCGCGGGCGACACCTGGATCGTCGACGGGACGTATTTTCACACCCTTGACGTCAGATTTGAGCGGGCCGATACCGTCGTATTTTTCGAGGTTTCTCGCTGGCGCTGTCTCTATCGAGCCCTGTATCGGAGCGTCACCAATTTTGGCAAGGAAATTCAAGCTCGTGGTTGTCCCGAGCACTTCGATCCCACGTTCCTCAAGTTCATCTATCGATTTCCACATGACGTGAAGCCGAAGATTCATGAATCACTCGAGCGCCATCGCGATTCACTCAAAGTAATCAAGATTGAGTCCGACGAGGACGCCGCCTCGTTCATCCAATCACTTTGAACCTGGCGGCTCGATAGTTCGACCGCGAGTTAGGAAATCCAGTAACGGCGGATTTGGTGCGTCCCGTCCCTCGAGGGGGCGAGTCTTTCGAAGACGCCACCATTACTCTCGATGACTCGTGCCGAAGCGACGTTTTCGTCATCGCACACGATAAGCATTTTGTTCAATCCTTCGGCGCGTGCGACGATCAGCGCCTGGCGCAACATCTCGGTCGCGTAACCTCGACGTCGATGATCGGGCAGTACCGCGTAGCCAATGTGACCGCTGAAGTCCGCAAGGTATTTGTTGAGTCGAAATCGTATCGACACCCGTCCGACAATGACCTCGTCGACTACCGCGCACAGTAATGTTCCGGGCACTTGACCAACGGACAGGTCAAGTCCGCGACGTTGGGCCCGGAGACCTTTCACGTAGTGCGGCCACGAGGTCGACTCGTCGAAAAAAATGAGGAAACTGAAATGCTCGGGCTTTAATGCCGCGTGTGCCGCGAGTGCCTGATCCTCATCCTCTTCTTCGAAGGGTCGCAGCATCAGCGTCATGGGTCGACGCTACCGTGAGCGAATTGGAGCATCGTGCATGACGATGGTGGACTTAGAAAGAAGGTTCGAAGTCGGTTCGCAAGGGGATGCCGCTTGTGCCGTTGTTCGGCTTGGCGCAAAGTACTTGATGAATCTCCAAATGGTGACGTTCGAAACCCACGGCGGATCCCGCCATGTAGAGACGCCAGACCCGCGCACGCTGCTCGCCCACCTCGTCGACGGCTTCGTCGAAACGTTTGACCAAGTTGTCCACCCAGTGACGAAGCGTCAGGGCGTAGTGCTCACGCAGACTCTCCACATCTCGGACTTCAAAACCGTGAGCTTGGAAGAGCGAGACCATTGTCCCAAGCTCGTGCAACTCCCCATCGGGGAAAACGTATCGTTCGATGAAGGCGCTGCCATTCTTTGAGGGTCCCCGAAGCCCTAGCGCGATCTGCATTTGTCGACTGGCTTCGGACACGCGAGACGGCTGGGGATCATCGTCAAATGAGACCGGACGCCCAATGGCGTGGTTTAAGAATCGACCGCCAGGACGCAGAAGATCGAAGAGCGTCTGGGTGTAGGCACTGAGCGAGCGGCGTCCTACGTGTTCGGACATCCCAATCGAGCTGATGGCATCGAACGGACCGTCCGAGACGTCGCGGAAGTCCTGCAATCGAAATTCAACCAAGTCAGAGAGACCTTCGGCGCGTGCACGTTCGGTGGCGTAGTGGCGTTGGGGCTCGGAGAGGGTCACCCCAACGACGTGCGCGCCGTAGTTCTTCGCCGCATGAATAGCCATGGCTCCCCAACCACAACCAACGTCGAGCAACCGCATCCCGGGTTCGAGGGCGAGCTTCTTGGCGACGAGATCGACCTTTCGGCGTTGGGCAATCTCGAGAGTGTCATCGGGAGAACGAAACACAGCACACGAGTACGTCATTGACGGACCCAAGACCATTTCGTAAAAGCGATTCGAGACGTCGTAGTGGTGCGAAATCGCGTCCTTGTCCCGCGCCTTGCTGTGCAACGAGCCTCGCTGACGTGCTTCGATCGAAGGTGGTGCGAGTCGTTTGAGTGATGAAGATCCCAAGACTGAAGCGAGGCCTCGAACATTGGCGGCGGTGAGCATCTGACGCATCGGTGGCACCGAGAGTTCGAAGAGTGGATCGAGATCGCCATCGAGGTCGATATCGCCCGCGACATAGGCGCGAGCGAGGCCCAGTTCGCCAGGTCGACGGATAAATCGATGCAGAGCATCTTGATTCAGGATTTTCAGCGTGATGCTGTTGGCACTCGACTCGACGGTGGGGTCTGCGCTGCTTCCGTCGTACGCTTCGACGCGAAATGGTAACTGATTGTTAAAGACTGATGAGACAAACGTCGCGACGTCCACGTCACCTCCAATCGATCGAGGTATTCGGTTTCCTCGAGTAGCACGAGTGCACTGCCGTTCTACACGAAGTGACCCGTATTGCGCCAGAAAACTCTTCTCAGGTCTGCCTCTCGGCACGATCGAGGGAAAATCTTTCGACGATACGCCAAGAATCTTCGACATCTTTACCAGCCATGAGCAGAACTTCGTCGGCGAAACCTGCAATGGGAAGCCCCCGCGATACGTCTCGCTGGGCGACATCGAACACTGTGGCGGGGGCACCGTCGAGCACGGTGAGATGCGGTATCACGTCCGCGTGCGTTCCGCCATAGGGAGGATAATTGGGAAACGCAGTGGAGAAAGCTTGGGTGAGTTCGCGAAAGGGTACTTCGGGCGCTGGGGCGAGATAGAGGACCGATTCGCCAAAGCGTCGAGCGGCGACCAATGAGAAGCCAAATGGTCGAAATTCGCAACAGATCTCTCTGACACGTTGTTTCACGTCGTCGTCGATTTCGTCCGGCGCTACGAACGGATAGAGCACCGTGATGTGGGCGGGTACACCCCAACGTGCCGCGAGGTCATGTTGAGCGCGCCAGGTTTCGACCAATGGTTCGGCGGGTGCGACCGCGATGAGTAGGGCGCTTTCGTACACGTGGTACCTCGAGTCAAGAGTAGGTCGTGCTCAACCATTGTGTGACTACGGAGCGGAGCGGCTTCATTCTCTTCGCGCAGGCGCCCGGACCGTCGAAGCAGCGAATGGCTACACTCCGAACAACGGTCATTTTCCGTGAAGTATCAAGGTGACGGTGGCATCGAAAGGGATCGACATGGGAGTTGTGTTAGCAGCAGTGGCGGGAGTTGTCGTACTTCTCGTCATTCTGGCGATAGTCAAAGCGGTGCGAATCGTGCAGCAAGGTTTCGTTGGTGTCGTGACTCGATTCGGTGAGTTCAAGGACGTGAAGAATCCGGGTCTGTGTTTCATTGTCCCGTTCATCGAGACCATGCGCATTGTTGACGTGCGAGAGACACCGCGAACGGGCGACCGTCAACAAGTAATCACGCGTGACAACGTCGGCGTCATCGTGAATGCCACCATTTTCAGTCAAGTCGTCGACGTTCGCCTGGCACTCTTTGCCAACTCGGACTATCTGGTCAGTACCGATAACTTGGCGCGCACGTCGGTGCGAGCAGTGTTTGGCAGCATCACTCTTGACGAAGCGTTCTCACAACGCGAGCGCATCGGCACCATGCTGCAAACACAGATGGAAGAGGCGACGGATAAGTGGGGTGTGCGTATCAATCGAGTTGAGGTGCTCGAGATCACACCGCCGGATCAGATTTTGCAGGCGATGGCGTTGCAGAAGCAAGCCGATCAGGAAAAGCGGGCACGAATCCTCGAGTCCGAGGGACAGCAACAGTCAGCGGTCAACGTGGCTGATGGTGCGCGACAGGCCGCTATCAAAGAGGCTGAGGGCGCTCAGCAATCGGCCATCCTTCGAGCCGAAGGTAATCGCCAAGCGCAGATACTTGAAGCCGAGGGACGCGCGCAGGCAATCTCATCGGTGTACGCCGCCATCAAGCAACAAGCCCCCGATCCGACCTTGGTGGCAATTTTGCAATTGGACACGCTCGCAAAATTCGCCGAGAGCGACAACACCAAACTGATCATTCCCGCCGAAAGCGCGGCACTGCTCGGCGCCGTTCAGGCAATAAAGAGTGTGATGTCCGACGTGCCGAGCGTGACGCCTAGTCCGTGAGTCGCGACGAGTTACGCGGGGTCGACCCACAACGTCGTGCCGTAGGTTTTTCGCACGACGATAGCTGTGCCTTCAGCGATTGGCTCGTTCCAATCGGTGACTGCCTTCCATGACTCGCCTTGAATTTTCACCCGGCCGGGGTGATTCTCGTCTCCGACGGTCACTTCAACGATGCCCTTGAGATTGGAGAGGGCGCTTTTGGTAGGTCTGGACATATCGGTGATGAGAGGACGGTGGAAGTTCTTCATCGCGAAAGGTCGCAAAGCAGCCAACGTGGTGCCAGAGATAAGGAGCCAAAGGATCGACTGAAGCACGAAGGGAACGCTGGCGAAAGCCAGGATGAGGGCGATCAGAGCGCCGAATCCAATGAAGAGTGCAATGAATGCGTGCGTGTGAATTTCTGCCGCGATGCAGACAATTACAATCACCAACCAAAAGAGCACTGCCATAATTTGCAGTATATGACTAGCGATTCAGGGGCAATCGATAGGGTGAGCCCTCGAGTTTGTCGTGGAATCGACTGGGACTCTGTCGCAAGTCGTCTCCGGATCCTTATGGCGTACGAAGGTGAAGCGGACAGAAGGCCAGCCGAGAAGTTTCACGCACGCGTAACTGGGTCTGACACGTAGCGCTTGTATTGAATGATTATTTCTTGTCGATGACTACGTTCGACATCGCGATCTCCGATGGCGATCGCGAACTCACCCAGTACTCCTTCACGATTACTTGAATCGTTGCAGCAATTGGAATAGCGAGGAGAACGCCGACCAGTCCGCCGAACATCCCCGAAATCCAGGAGCCAACTTCGGCCCCTACGAGGATTGCGACGAAGACGACGAGCGGATTGAGCTTTACCGTCTTGCTCATGATTACCGGGTTGAGCACGTGATTTTGGATGAGGGTAAACACCAGGAATACCACGGCGGTGATAATCCCCGCAGACACCGAATGGCCGAGGGCGAACGCAATCGTGGGAAAACCGGCGAGTGCACCGCCAATGGTCGGCAGAAAGTCCACCAGCAGGACCCAAAGTGCGAAGAGCAAGGCGAAAGGCACGCCGAGAAGCTCGAGTGTCGCGAAGACCACGAGACCCGCGAGCGCTGAAATCAGGAGATTTGCGAGAACGTAACCGAGTGCGGCCTTACTTACCAAGCCCGAGATCCGTCGCGTCCGATCGGCGTGTGCCGGCGACATCATCGCGAGGAGCGCCTCTCGCAACTTCGTGGCCTCGAGAAGCAGAATGAGGACCAGCGCGAAGAGTGTGACGAGAGCAAAGAGCGCGGTGATCGCCCCCTTACCAAGAGCGAGTGCTGGCTTGCTCAGGTTTCGAGCAACGGTGACCAACTTGGAGGAGTTCTTGTGAATCCATTTTTCAACGTGATATCTGCGTAATAACTTTCCGAGCCAACCCTTGCCGTGTTGGGCCTTGTCGACATAAGAAGGCAACGTGTGAGCGAGGTGCGACAAGCTGTTGAACAGCGGATCACCGAAGGCGAAGGCGAGAAGTGAAAACAACACCACCATGCCAATGCCAACGATGGCGACTGCGTAGCCACGCCTTCGTATCTTCCAGTTCTCAAGCGCGTCGACAACGGGATTGAGAATCATCGCAATAAATCCCGCCACGAGCATGAGCAACAAGATGTCTCGCAGGCGATACAAGAGTTTTCCAAGAAGGTAAACCCCAGCGACCATCAGTACCGAAGTGAGAATGGTTAGTAGCGGAACGTCATTGGTCTTCGCGCGAAGAATGATGCGCGCTCGACGAGTCTCGTTTGCTTCTTCATCGCCGTTAGTCGACGTGGACATTGAATTCCTCGGGGCACCGCATGCGAAAGAGATTACTCTTGAGACTTGCGGCGTTGAAGACTTTCATTTGGCGTTCGGTGCGACACTGAGTACTCCGTATCGTCGTCGAAAAAGTACATACGAGACTCCGCCGGTCAACGTTGGTAGCCAGTACGAACCTAAACGGAAGACGAGTGTCGCGAGAACAGCGCTCGAACTTGCGACGTTCGCCAATACCAGCAACCCACTCAAGCTGGCTTCGACGATGCCGATGCCCCCTGGTGTTATGGGCACGAGAGCAATGACCGCGGTGGCGGCATAGGCGAGCAGAACCAACGATGGATTGGGTCGGGCGCCAGTGGCGCGAAGTGCGCAGAGAAGACTGAAGTAATCCAGACCGATGCGGCCAGCGATCAAGAGCACCGCCTTCCACCAATTACGGCCGAGGTCGGATCGAACCATGTCTCGCTCAGCCACGAGCCGGGCGGGTAGATCACTCGTTTCTTTTCGTTTTCGCGGCAACTTGGTGAGGATCCAGTGAAGCGTTCGACCAAGTCGCAGGAGTGGCTTATCGGTCGTCAACAAGACAACGCCCAGCACACTAATGAGGACGAATCCAACGACGCCAAGTTCTCCGGCGTGTACGAGACCGGGACTCACGGTGCCACCAACGATGATAGGCAGCGCGAAGATCGGTAATGAGAACAATCCGGCGACACCGATGATCGAGGACACGGCGAGACCTCCGGCCGCTTGGACCGGATTGATACCTGAAGTCTGAAGCATTCGATATTGCACACTTGCTCCAACGGCGTCGCCACCGGGCAACGTGTTGGTGACGGCGTTTCCTGCGAGTAGGGCGGTCGTCACCGCGAACCATCCTTTAGAACGAAGGACGAGTCTTAAGAGCGCAGTCGCACAAGCAAAGCTTGCTGCTTCAGCAACGAGAGCGAAGATGAACCACCACCAAGAGAGTGATGACAGACGTGGCCATGATGAGATGACGCGAGCGAGTGCGGGCAGCACGATGTAAAGGCTGAGTCCCGCGATAATCACCGCGACGATGCGGCGCACCGCCGACTTCGAGCGCTGTGGCGGCGAATCCATGTCTAATGGTCTAATACACGAGAGAACACGCTGGACAACAAATCTTCGAAGTGAGAACTCAGAAACTCCCTTTGTTGGTGTCGAAAGCAAAATCTTGATTGATTGCGTCACTGACAATCGGAGCTTGCGGGCCAAATCGCGTTGTCATGATTTTGGATTATCTGACGATTTGAAGAAGACGACTTCAGGTTCGTCCGCATCCAATCAATGAAATTCTCACTTCTCATGCAACCATCGACTTGGAGTATGCCGACCATTGGTGTATTTGGCTGTTCGCGGATTCAAAATTTGTTGGCGAGCTGCGGTGAATGACGGCGTATAGGAGAAGTGATTGACTAAGGCCGCGGCGTCTCGAGTCTGCTTTGACAATGAGAAGTGAGAGCGATCTTGTTTGAAGAACCCTCTTTGCTCCAAAACGAGCACGCTTCGAAATTCTCCGCCACGAAAGACAATGAGACTCCTCTTCTCAAGATGCTTGGAACCAGTTTCGTGGACCACTCGGGAGAGGAACTGGGCGATAAAGGCCGCGAGTTTCTTACGATCGATGGGTTCCACTGGCCCGACAGATGTGTGGAAGATACCCGCGCAGCCATTATGTCCGCTGCGGGGAGAAATAGCCGTTGATCAAGACTTATGGATCCTGGGTGCCTTGCCATTGAGTCCTCAAATTGGTCCTTTTCTAGCTCGGCGACGTCGTGAGTTGGGCCAAGGTTCCGTCGTGGGGAATGGCGATCCAACCTTCACGCTTGGCGGCGTCGCGTAGGTCCATTGGCACGGGCTCGACGAGTCCGACGAGTGCAGCGCGACTGACGAGAGCGGCGATAACCGCGTCAAAAGCGTTGTCGTTTTGTAGACATCTTTCGCGCACGTCATCGTTCACGTGAAGCCATGGGCATGAGTGAAGAAACGTTTCGATGAGAACTCGTCGTTTCGCCTCATACTTCGTTCCTTTGTACTGTCGAGATTGGAATCCCCAGCGACTCAGCGCCGCTGCGGGATACACCTCGACGACCAATCCACTTCCGTCGAGCTCGACGCGAGGTTTGATCTGTGCCACGAGCGCCGCCGCCCTCATGGCCGGTATCGCAATGCGATCAGTGGAGACCGAAAGCGGCAACGACAGTTTCAAATCATTGCGTAACCATGAATCTGTCTTTCTGAAGCGATAGTCAGAAAGATTTGTCTGGTGATCATACGTTGAAGGCCAAGACCCGTCGTCTTGATGTGCACGAAGCGCCTCAACGAATGTTGATGGCCAACCAAGTGGTACGTCAATGCCCAACTTCGAGACTCGTTTCGCCAGCGCCAAGAGATAATTATCATCGCACGACTCTTCGAGCTCGATGACTTCAGCTTCGTTCGATCGCCACGAGATTGAACACGCCGCGGTTTTTGATGCCGATGATGCAAAGTCAACTCCCGCAGTCACCGTGGAATTTTCGTTCACGGTTCTTCTCCGAGTTGTGCCATACCTTCCAGAGCAATTGCTTCGAAGATGGCAATGTCATTATCGAAAATTGAATTCGGTTCAGGCCAATGTATGACGAGCTCAGTTATACCGAGTTCTCGATATCGTCCGGCCCAATCGACGAATGCGTTCAGTGATACCAGTGGACGCTCGTCATTCAATCCATCGAGAAGAAGTCGATTCACTTCGTCTGGTAATCGATGCGTCGCGTTCAACGCAGCACGAAGCGCGTCAAGTTGTTGTGTCACATTCTCAAAGCACGACGTTCTTCATCGTTAGATAATCCGGTCGTTACCCATCCGCTCGCAAAACGTGCGACCAAGTCAAAACCGCGCGGACCGGTGGCGGCGATGACAAAAGGTGGGCGAGGTTGTTGTACACCGCCCGGAATCATTCGAGCAGATCTCGCGCTGTAGTACTTCGACGTTCGAGACGAGACTGGCGAGCGAAGCAATTCGTCCAAAAGAACAACAAATTCCTCGAAGCGCTCTGAGCGTTCGAGGGGACTCCATGGTTCGAGACCCAAGACGCTCGCGTCACTGCCAACGCCGCCCGAACCAATTCCTACGATGAGGCGGCCTTCCGATATATCGTCTAGGCTCAGTATCTCCTTGGCGAATGGGACCGGATGACGGAAATTCGCTGATGAGACGAGGGTTCCGAGTCGAATTTCATTGGTCGACAGCGCTGCGGCACAAAGTGTGGGCACGGCCCCGAACCACGGCCGGTCCTCGAGTCGTTTCCACGACAGGTGGTCATAGGTATAGGCGGCGTGGAATCCGAGCTCCTCTGCCCGACGCCACTTCTCCTTCGAGATACTCCAGCGCTCGATCGGAAGAATGACGGTACTGAGCTTCATGTTCCGACTCTAGGAGAGACGTGCCAACCCACGCCGGTCACCAAGTAGGTGATCCCAAAGCAAGTATTCTCGCAGGTCAAGAAGGTTTTCTAGTACGCAGACGTTACTTCGTCGGCCCCCACGTCGACTTCGATCCTCCCTGGTCAGGACGCACCGCGGGAGAGCCTTGATAGCCATTGAGGCGCCATATTTCACGGTGAACTCGACAGTTACTTCCGGCGCCACGCAAAAAATGCAATTTTATTCACATTAGCGATTATTACTCACAGTAATGAGGAAAATTGCATCGACGGAGCTCTGAGGTACGGGGTCACACGGTATCGGGCCGCATCGACGCGAGTCAGCGTCTCGGAGCAACTGGGTAAACGATTTGTCCATATCTATAATTTGAATTTTGTCGGACAATTTCGTTTAAATTGGATCAACAAGGTTCAGGACAAGAGTATTTCTATATTTTTAATATAATTCAATATTCAAGGAAGTGACAAGAGCAGCGTGGCGTTCAAGAAAAGAAGCGACAAGGAACTTCCTCCCGACACCGGGACGGGCAACGTCGCGGGTTCGAACTTGAACGCTGGCTCACCAGTCCTCGTTGGTGCACACGAAAGCCCAAAGCAAACGTCTACGTTGGGCTCCACGAACGGGCAGGGTAATGGCGCGAGCGGAGGTCGAGGTGGCGCTTTGACTTCAAAGCCCGCCGGAGCCCCGTATCGAGGTCGCCTTGGTGAATTGCTGCTCGCAAAGGGTCTCATTACCCAGCAACAGTTGGATCAGGCTCTCGCGCAGCAATCCCAGACGGGCGCGAAATTGGGTGAAGTTCTCGTTTCGATGGGCGTCTTGGACAACCAGTCGTTGGCCAATGAGCTCGCCACCTTTTTCGGACTGACCGTCGTCAATTTGCGTCGCGACAACGTCGATCCCCACGTGATCACGCTCGTCCCTGAGGAATTTGCTCGAGAGCAACTGGTCATCCCGGTTCGTTTCGAGGACGGTCACTTGTTCGTCGCGGTCGCGAGGCCATCAGACGACATGAAGGCACATCTGTCGACCTTGACGGGGCACCCCGTGAATTTGATGATCGCGCCACCAAGCGACATCATCTGGGCGATTGACAGTAACTATCGCGCAATCAGCAACGTTGGATCGTTGGTGCAGGCATTTGAAGCCGTCGAGGAGTCTCGCAAGCGAACGGTCAATGAGGTCGACGAGGAGGTTCCGCTCGACGACGCGCCCGTCGTCCAGGTCGTGGACCGAATACTCACTCAAGCGATGCGCGACCGAGCTTCTGACGTGCACATCGAGCCAACCGACGAATTCGTGCGAATTCGATTTCGAATTGACGGAGCCCTCAAGGAGATTCTCCAGTTACCCGTCGCCATGGGCCCCGGCCTGGTCAGCAGGGTGAAAATCATGGCCAACATGAACATCGTCGAGCGTCGTCGCCCACAAGACGGTCAGCTCACCATCACCGTTGACGGCAAGGAGGTTGACGTTCGAGTCGCCACCGTGTCGACGATCGCTGGCGAAAACTGCGTCATGAGAATCCTCGACAAGACACGTTCGGTGTTTCGAATGGGGGATCTGGGCATGCCTGAAGACACGCACCAGGCGTTCTCCAAACTCGCTCGATCTCCATTTGGCATGTTGTTGTGTGCCGGTCCAACAGGTAGTGGTAAGACAACGACGTTGTACGCGACCTTGAGCGAAGTCAACAATCCGACGCTCAACATCATGACAATTGAAGACCCGGTCGAATATATCTTTCCAACGATCAACCAGATTCAAACGAATGATCAAGCGGGTCTCAACTTCGCGACTGGTTTGAAGGCAATCCTGCGCCAAGACCCTGACGTCATCCTCGTTGGCGAGATTCGAGACGTCGAGACAACGCGTGTTGCGGTGCAGTCAGCCTTGACGGGACACTTTGTCATCTCTTCGATGCACGCCACTGACTCGGTGTCCGCATTGCACCGATTCCTCGACATGGGCATCGAATCGTTTCTCGTTGCTTCGTCGGTACTCGCAGTTGTCGCACAACGTCTTCTTCGAAGGATCTGTCCTTCTTGCAAGGCACCGTTCATCATGAATGACGAGGAACGAGAGTTTTACGACGAGAGTGGTGGTCCACCCAAAGAGATTTTTTATCACGGCACCGGATGCAACTTTTGCAACGGGACCGGGTACAAAGAACGCATTGGTGTCTATGAGTTGCTCGTCATGACTCCCGAGATCAAGCGACTCATCGTGGGATGGGCAACGCAAGAGGAACTGCACAATCTCGCCATGAAGCAAGGCATGCGCACCCTGCGCCAAGAGGCCGTGAATCTCGTTGCCCAAGACATCACGACCGTCGCCGAAGTAATCCGAAGCGTGTACACACTATGAAAATGCCCACGCTGACCAGCAAAAAGAAGGACAACGCCGACGAGAGCTTCGATCCGCGCGTCCCCCAGATGCCTAAGCTCGCGCGTCCCCCAAAGCACAAGAAGCGCGACAAGAACCTGATTGCGTACCGCTACAACGCTCTGGACGAAATGGGAAAGAAAGTCGCCGGCGTCGAGATGGCCCTCTCGCTTGGTGCAGCGCACCTCGCCCTCATTCAACAGGGTCTGCAACCACTCGACATCAATCCCAAGCGAAACATTCTTCGATTAGAGATAACCAAGAAGATGGTTCCACGCTCGGACGTGATGAACTTCACTCGTCAACTCGCGGTGTTCATGCGCGCGGGAGTTCCATTATGGAAGCGCTCGAAGTCATCGTAGAAGAGACACAAAACAAACTCCTGCGACGAGTGATTCTCGAGTTGATCGACAGTCTTCGAGCCGGCGACACGTTTGCGACGGCGTGTTCGTCACATCCCGAAGCATTTCCGAACTACTACGTGGGCATCCTCGAGTCGGCGGAACTTACAGGCAACCTTGACAACGTGCTGAATCAATTGGCTGAGTACATCGAACGCGATCAATCTGCGCGAGGAAAGATCACCTCGGCTTTGATCTACCCGATCGTCGTTGCTTGCATGTCGGTGGTGACGATTCTCGTGCTCACTGTTTTTGTTCTTCCTCGATTCACGGTATTCTTCGCTTCACTTCACGCGAAGTTGCCACTCGTTACGCGCATCATGTTGTCGATCACCGGCGGCATCTCACATTGGTGGTACGTCGAGATCACCATCATCCTGGCGATCGTCGTTGGCTTCATCATGATGCGACGATCTGAAACAGGTCGAGCACAAATGGACGCGGTGATCTTGCGACTGCCAGTCGTCGGTGAACTGACCCAGACAGCTGTCCTCGAACGAATTTGTCGCATCCTTGCGTCAATGTTGAAGGCGGGTGTCGACCTACCGCGCTCCATGGCGGTGACCGCAGACTCGGCGAACAACGCCGTGTACCACAACGCTCTCGAGCAGGTTCGTGACGCCATGATGCAGGGGCAAGGACTCGCGGGGCCCATCGCACGTACCGGTCTTTTCCCTGGTGCGGCGCGTCAAATGTTCCGGGTGGGCGAGGAGACGGGCACGCTCGACCAGCAACTCTCGGTCGCTGCCGATTACTACAACCGCGAACTTGAAACCAAGCTCGAGCGCACGACCGCACTCTTCGAGCCAGCCATCATCATCGTCATGGGTGTCGTCGTGGGTTTCGTCGCAGTGGCTCTGATCTCGGCGATGTACGGCATTTACAACCAGGTCAAAGTCAGTTAAAGGCTTCGGTAGTGCGAAATTGCGAACCGACGACGAAAGTTGGAGACAGGACTCCGCGGAGACCTCGTCGTGGTTTCAAACGGTCTGAAACTGAGCGCGGTTTCACGCTGGTGGAACTGCTCATCGTCGTGACGATCACGCCGCTCATCATCGGAGGACTGTCCTTCGGTCTCTTATCAGTCTTGAAGTTGCAATCGAGCGTTGCCAATCGACTGAGTGACACCCAAGACGCCCAAGTGGTCTCCTCGGAATTCACGTCGGATATTCAAGCCGCGACGTACCTCACCACCCAATCACAAACCAGTCAACAGTGTGGTTCGAGTGGTGCATCCGGTTATCAATTGTTGGCACTCGAATGGGATCAGAATCCGACGACGAATAACTGGGAGTACGTCGTTTCCTACATGGAAGAACAAGTCGCCGGTCCTTCGAGCACCACGTGGCAAATGGTTCGCCAATATTGCTACTCACCGACCGGCACCGCCATCACGAGTTCGACGACTCCGACTTCCACGACCATTCTTTCGAACGACATTCCCGTTGCCCAGCCCAAACCAACGGTCATGCAGCTTCCACGTGTGCGCCAACAACTGGTTGGGTACAGGGATCGCTCGTGACCTCGGTAACGCTCAAAGTTACCGAGCCGTCTTCGAATTATTCGTACACGTTGGTGGGTGTGCCCCAATCAAGTTTGTCGTCGCCTTCCACGGGAACCGCTGTTGCGTCCAACAACACGACGAGTTGTGGATTCGCTGCTCCCGGTTCGGGCACTTACGCCGCAAACCTTTGTTTTACTGACTTTTCGAGTCTGAACGCCGCTGACCTCGCCGCGGCTCAAGCGCCGGGATGTCTCGAAGTGTCGGTGAGCCTGCCGGGTGGCTACACGATGTTCTATTGCCTCAGTCTGAGTGGCGAAGCCGTGCAGCCGGCGTCCCTGCCGACCTTCACCGATGCGTTCCTCGGCAACAACTGCACCGCATCAGGAAGTTGCACGGGTTCGGGGGCTCCGTTCTACTACGCGATTCCCGGTGATCCGGCGCTCTACCAAGTCGCTCAGGGTTTTACGTCCACGATTTCGTTCAAGAACATCACGGTGGTGAACGATGAGAACGTGCCCGCCACCGGATGGGAAGTGGTGAGTGCTGATGCCGAGAACACCACCGGGCCTTACCTCGCGGGAAGTGAATACATCAGTTGGACCGTGGATTCGTCATCGACGCTTTACGTTCTTCCGAACGGTGAACCTTGGGACACCACGGGCACGATGACCGCGGGTTCACTGACGGGGACCTACTCGGGGAGTGCGAACCTTCCAGTGGTCGGAGAACCGGTCTATGCGAGCACGGCCCAGCTGAGTGGAACGCCCGTGGTGGCGAGCGTCAATTCTTCGGCGGGAACCTTCACCATTTCGGGTGGAACGGTCACGGGGTCGGGCACCGTCATTACCGACCCCGTTGGCAATGCTTGTGGTGCGGGACTCGGTCTTTGGGGTAGTGGCACTACCAATGTTCAGTGTTGGGGGCAGAACACAAATCCCGCAGGTGTGTCCTTTACCACGACGGGTGCTGCGAAGAATGGAACGGCGATGGTGTGGGCCCCACAACCGAAGTCGATGACAATCCAGATGTACGGTTCGGGTCTTCAAGCAATCTCCTTTGGACTGCTGATCTCATGAGTACGACGTTTCGAGTGAACGATCGTGTCTTGAACGTGGCGCCACCAACGAATTCGGTCTCGACGCCACTCGAGAGAATTCCTGGCGACGTGCTGGTCGAAGACGCCACGTCCTCGTCGTCAAAACCACTGATCGAGGCTGGTGGCTCGTGAAATCACCCACGCGCGCTCGGATCAATAAGGCATTGAAACGTCTTGGGATCAGGTATTATGGTCGCTCCGAGGATGGCGACACGCTCATTGAGGTTCTCCTCGCCCTCATCGTGCTTTCACTCGCCACCGTTTCGCTCCTCGTCGCGTTTGGAACGGTGATTTCGGCCTCGGCCGAGCACCGCACGCTCACCAATTACGACACCGCTCTCGAGACCGCGTCACAATTGACGATCTCGGCGATGCAACAAGACGTGAGTCTCTTCACGTCGGTCTGTCCCTTGACATCCGCGACTCTTTCGACCTATCCGGGCTACACCTACGGCATTACGTTGCCGGCGCCCTACAGCTCGTTCGATGTTCAATACGCCACGTTGAACCCCATTCAGTTTTGGAATAGTACGACGGGTACGTTCACGCCCACCTGCGTCGAAAACGTGCCCCAGCTCATCACCTTGCAGGTGGAGGGGACGAGTTACCAGAACAGTTTCGTCGTGAACTTCCCTCTCGGCAGCACACCACCTACCAACACGACGCCGGTCAATGAAACCTTGTCGATCATCAACTCGCCGCCGAGCGGCGCGGGCGTCACGAACGGCAACGCGGGTCTTCCCCTGACCAATTATCAACCAATCGTCGAGGTCGCCGATAGCTACGGCGTGGTCACGACCGACCTTTCACCCGCCGCCATCTTCATAACACCCGTTGGAGGCGCGACCGGCACGCTGTCGGGTTGCGTGGGTAACGAAGTTGAGGGCGTGATCACGTTTGGCGGTTGCACGATCAGTGCCGCCGGTACCTACACGATGTCCGCGACCGACGGAAACTTGATCTCGAGCAACAGCGTGACGGTGGTCGTGGGAGGTCCCGGGAACGAATTGGTCTTCACCACCCAACCCGTGGGCGGCCCTTCGGGTTCGGCCCTCGCGACACAGCCGGTCATCACTGTTGAGAATCCCAACACGGGCAACTCGACCGTGACGAGTTACAACGGCACCATCACGCTCAGCGCCTCAGGAGGGATTCTTTCGGGCTCACGAACTTGACTGCGGTCTCGGGTGTTGTCTCGGTCAAGAATTGTGTGTTTTCGGGGGGCTACCGTCCGGCCGCCGACAACACTTTCATCGCGACCCAGTACGTGATGAGCGCCAGCGCCACTGGTCTGATTCCTGCCCAGAGCGCCTCGTTCGCTGTCTCCTCGTATGGTGGGGGGACCCAACTGGCCTTCACGCAACAACCCCTCGGCGTCGCCTCGGCGACCGCGACCGCGGTCTTTACCCAGCAACCAATCGTCGCGCTCGAGGACTCATTTGGTAATTTAGTCATTAATCAGAAGAATTCCTCAGGTAACGTCGTGGCGCTGAGCATCTCGTTGCAGACACCCGAGGTATCGAGCGGGTGTTCGGCTTCATTTTCCAACGGGTTGTTCACGGTTTCAGGTTGTGCGGGAAGCGCCTACGGGACAAACGTCGTGATGAACGCCTCTGGGACCGGCGTCACCACGGCTCAAAGCAGTGCCTTTAACATCACCGGCGTCCCGACGCAATTGTTGTTCACCACCGAGCCCGTCGCCGGGCAGGCGGGCTCGATCCTCGCGACTGAACCCGTGTTGACGGTGGAAGACGCTTCGGGCAGGGTCGTCACCGCTGCCACATCTGCTGCGACGCTCACGGTGGCGCCCTCGAGTGGCGTGTTGACCGTCTGTACAAATCTTGTCCCCACTTATGGGGTCATTTCGGTCTCAAATTGTAATTTCAATGGCACCGTTGGCGTAAATTACTACATGACGGCCGCACTTTCATGGGCGGGCGCGAATCTCACGGCAACGAGTACTGCGTTTCTCCAACCGGGTCGGGAGGAGCCACCAAGCTCGTGTTCACCCAATCGCCCATCGCGGGCGCATCGGGCAGCCCCTTTACGACCCAACCCGTGGTCTACGTCGAGGACGCGTCAGGCAACGTCGTGACCTCGTCCTCGCTCACCATTTCGCTTAGCGCTTCAGGCGGCGGCACTTTGACAGGGTGTACGAACCTGACGGCGGCGGGCGGCGTCATTGACGTCGCGAATTGCAGCTTTACCGGGGTGGTCGGTCAGGCGTATGCCCTGATCGCAGTGTCATCACCCCTGACGTCGGGTACGAGTGGGAATTTCAGCCCCTCGGGCCCCGGACCGGCGGCCCAATTGGGCTTTTCGGTGTCACCGCTCGCGGGTGCGTCGGGCTCCGCGTTCGTGAATCAACCCGTGGTCGAGGTTCAAGATGTGTCGGGAAACCTCGTAACCACAACAAATACAACGTTTAGCCTCGCGGCGTCGGGCGGCACCTTGGCAGGGTGCACGAACTTGACGACCTCGGGGGGAGTGGCGAGCGTTGCCGGATGTACCTTTAGCGGCGTGGTGGGAACGGCCTACACCCTCACCGCAACGCCGACAATCGGTGGGCTCGCCGCGGCCACCAGCAGTAGCTTCACTCCCTCGGGTGGAGGAGCCGGAACCCAGCTGGTGTTCACGGTTTCCCCGACTGCGGGGGCGTCAGGAAGTGCCTTTACCCTGATGCCGGTACTTCACGTGGAAGACGCTTTTGGGAACCTCTCAAATGGGTCCACCGCCACGATCTCGCTCGCCGCGTCCGGTGGCACCTTGGCAGGGTGCTCGGGACTTACGGCGGTCGGGGGCATCGTGACGTCACGGGATGTACCCTTCACCGGGCTCGTTGGCACGTCGTACACACTTAATGCGACTTCATCAGGACTTACGGGAGCGAGCAGTGGCGTGTTCAGTCCCAGCGGTGCGGGTGCGGCGTATCGGGTGGTCTTTAGTCAGCAACCAACAGCAGGAAATTCAGGTTCGGCGTTCGGGGTGGAGCCAAGTTGGAGGAGGTCCAGATATCTTGGGCAACCTCGTGACAAACTGGAACCACAACGATCTTCCTCGGTGCTGATCCATGGCACCTACTGGCGGGGTGCTCGGGGACTTACGGGCGTCGGGGGCATCGTGAACGTCACCGGATGCACCTTCACCGGGCTCGTTGGCACGTCGTATACCCTTTCGGCCTCTTCCACGGGCCTCATCGGAGCGTACCAGTAACGTATTTAGCCCGGTCGGGGGCGGTGCGGCGACCAAGGTGGTCTAGACACAACCAATAGCGAGTTGGGCGGTCGGCTCGCCCGATGGATCACGTCTCAATGCATTCGGGAAACGTTCTGGATCCTCGGCAACGACTTGCATGACGTCAGTCGCTCACGGCATGCGGCCTGACGTCGCTCGGACTCGCGGGCATCGTCGATGTTCTGGGGATGCCTGCCCACCGCGCTCGTTGGCGCTGACGCCTCATGCTGCTCTCCGTGGGATTTGCCGGAGGCGGAGCTGGGCACCGCGTTGGCCACCGTCGGCAGCCGGAGGCCCGCAGACCCAACTCGTCTTCACGAAGAACACAACCAAGTCCAGCATCGGGTTGGGGCTCGCGGCACGGTGATGTGAACATGGGCAGCCTCCTGGCAACGCTTCATCACCTCCTCGGCAAACAGCTCCATCCATCCTGGTCCAGATCGTCGCTCATCGCGACCTCAGCGCCGTGGCAGGCCCGTGATCAACGTCTCGACTGCCTCGCGGGTGTGGTCTCGACCGCGTACGCCCTGGTGCCTCCTCATCAGGACTTTCGAGTGCGACAAGCTCGACGTTCACCCCGAGTGGACCTGGCCCAGCGACCCAGCTCGTACTCGTGAATGCCACCTGTCGCGCAGGAATTACTTACAACACCTACTGCATCGTGGTCGGATTCGTTCGAGGCTCGTACGGAAACATCGAAACAGGCGATAATTCCAGCGTGATGACCTTCACCCAGACGGCCGGACCAGGTACGTTGGCCTACAACCCGAGTGCACCGACCCTCGGTTCGTCCACCAACAGCGGGGGCGCCGCGGGCGTCGCCGTGACCGCTACCGGGGCTGGATCGGTGAGCATCGTGGCGACCGATGGCGCATTATCCTCAAATACCGTCACATTTACCGTCAACAAGGCGGCCCAGACGGTCTCACCAGCACGAGCCCCGCGAGCGACCGAGTTGGCGGGCCCACCTACACCCCAACGGCCACGTCGTCGGCGGGTCTGACGCCAATGATCTCCCTGGACGCTTCGAGCACCGGATGTGCGCTGAATTCGAGGTCGTGAGCTTCACGGGGGCGGGAACCTGCGTGATTGACGCCAATCAGGCGGGAAATACCAATTATCTCGCGGCCGCCCAGGTCCAGCAGTCGAATAGGGGTCGTCAACCTAGGCTTCACGTCGCTCTCGGAGAACGACGGGACGACGAGCGTCACCGCACCCAGCTTCTCCGCCACGTCGGGGACGAAAGTCCTGGTCCTGATTAGTTTCACCGCGTCGAACACGAACTACGGCTGTGCGACCCCCGTCGGGGCTGCACTGACGGGATGAGCGCGATCACGACGAATTATGAGTTCCAGCGCGGCAAACCCCTACGACTACCTGTGCGCCTACTCGGCGACCGCTTCGGGTAGTGCCAGTACGGTCGCCGAGACCTACCGGAACGGGGGGTAACCCCCTGCAGGTCTCGACGATCCAGATCATTGCCATCACCGGCGACGACAGCGCCATGATCACCAATAACGCCAGCAATTCTGGCAGTTCGACGGCTCCGGTGTTCAAGTTGGGTGCCGCACCCGGCGCGAACAGCCTCGAAATCCTCTTCGGCGCGCCAAGTCGGGCCCAGGGAGGCACCCAAGCGACCTGGTCACCAACGGTACCGGCTGGTTACACCCAGGTCGCCGTGGAAACCGACCTCGGGAATCCGAGTATTTCGGCCTCGGTTTATGACGGAGTGGCGTCGAGTTCACTGACCGGTTCGCTCGCCACGACTGATCCGTGGGGCACCATTGGTCTCGAGGATCCAGCCATAATGATTAAAAAATCATTTTTGGGGATGCCCGGTGCGGGGCTAACCAACAAACTCCAAATCGACGCTGTTTCTGGTCACCGTGGACATCGCTCGTCGTGGCGAGGTCCTCAGCGAAGTGAAAACGGCGCGATATTGATTTTCGCCTTATTTACATCGTGGCCGTGAGCATTTTCGTTGGTGCCTTGGCCTATTGGGCGACCAACGACGTCAATAACACCGCCCAATTCTTCAGCGCCAGTCAGGTCCAGTACGCCGCGTCGAGCATTACCGACGTCGCGGTGCAGTCAATTCGCTATTTTCCTGAACCAACGACGCCCACGGCGGGCGTCAACACCTCCAGTACGCCCTCGAACACGCCCGTGACCGCTCCTGGATACAGTTCGCCTGGCTATTGCTGGACGCCACCCACAACGGAGCCGGCGGGGGCGGCGTCGGGCACGTCGAGTCTCGCGATCGGCACGTCGAACCCGATCACGTTGACCGCCTGGTGCAGCACCGTGGAGAACCTGTCCCAGAGCACTGGCAGCAACAGCACCAGGGTCGTCACGATCTACGTCTGTCAAGCGAGCCAGAGTGCCTCCCAGTGCGCCTCGACCCCCCTGCACACGGCGGTGATCTCCTTTGACGATTACCCCTTGGGTGGAGGGCTCTCGCTGAAGGAGCAATGCAACGTTGAAGGGGTTTCTTGTGGCGAGGGCAGCACCATCGTGAGCTGGGTGAAGGGTTCGGGCTCGTCCTGAGCCAGTCTTACCCCTTGCAGACGTTGACGACCTTGACACAGCTCTTCGTGTCGGTGAGACCGACCCGGTAGATCGTCGCGCTCGTCGTCGCCGGCACGATGATGAGCACTTGGAGGACGTCGTGGATCGGCGGTTCGACCGGTTGGACACGGAAGGGACCCGCACCCGAGTACGCACGTGCGCGTGCCCCGTTGATCAGAGCGGCGTCCAGCGATTCATTCGAGACCTTCGCCGACGCGCGAAGCGTCCCTTGGGCGATGAGGTGGCTCTTCGTGGCGTCAACGATCTCGACCCTGACCGGTCCGTTCGATCGAAGTCGAAGCGTCGCGCGAATCTGGCCGTTCGCGAGGCGCCAGTTGTCGCCAGACATCAAGATGGCTTGTCCCGGGATCGAAGCCACGCGCCACGTCGAGACCGGACCACTCGTGAGGGTCGCTGCCCCTTCGGCACTCAGGGTCCAGGCGGGGACGCTACTCGTTCGAGCGAACGTGATCGCGTGCGTCGCGCGAGGCGCGGTCCAATGAAAGCAGTACACACCTTGACTGTTGATCACGAGTTTGGCGCCGAGCGCCGCGATCTGGCCGAGTTCTGACCTCGCGTTGATGTCGGCCTCGGTTTCGATGCCCATCGATGGCGTGACGACGAACCAAACATCCGAGTCGTGCACCGGAATCGAGACCGGGGGATTGGCGTCGAGGGCGTAGATGGAGGTTCGATACGCGAAGCGGCCAATGACACCTTGGGATGCGATCACTTCGGCATTCGCTGGAATCATGTTGAGTGCCTCGCTGAGGACCTGCGCGCTGGCACTGGGAACGCTCACCCATTGCCGTTCGAGCCTGGGCGTCCAGACGATTGCCCACCCTAGGACGTTCACGAGCGCCGCGATAGCGAGCGTGCCAGCGAGGATCTGACGCCAACGTCTTCTCGAGGCGCTGAGCGCGAGCAAGACGACGACCGTGCCCAGGGGAATCAAGATCGCGATCGGCAGACCGTTTTGCACGTAGGGCTCGATGAAGCCGGGGGCGCCGGTGAGGGCCCCTTCGACCAGGACTAACAACGTCGTTCCCAGGGCCCAGGGATTGACGAGCCCGATGAAACCGCCACTGGCGAGGTTCGCGTAGATATCGGTGTGCACCGACCACATTGCCGACCAGGCACGATTTGGGTGCTCGAGGAT
>CAWICL010000021.1:0-18132 GCA_963834545.1 uncultured Acidimicrobiaceae bacterium
CGGGGGAACGACGGCGCGCGGGCCTTCGCATGCTCAAGGGGCGGCGGTGCGCGCAGCGTTTCTCGAAGCGGTTTCGGCCGCGCAGAGCGCAGTCGCCAACTTGGCCGTTAACGACTTCGGTAACGTTCGACCATGGCGACCCCACGTCTCCGAGCGCGCAAGCTCTCCGAGCGAACCATCAGCACCTGCCCGTTTATCAGCGCATCGCCGAAGGTTGACTGGGACGCCGACAGGTGCGCATCGATTCACGCCAAATCGCCGATTGGCGGGAGTGACCGCGACGACGGTGCGCCGCGACCTCGCCGGCGGGGAACCATCGGCACCAGAGGAGCTGGCTACGACGTGAATGTCTTGAGCGACCGCATTGGCGAAGCGCTGGCCACGATCGCAAATATCACGTCGTCGTTGTGGGCATCGGGGACTTGGGACGCGCGCTCGTCAATTCGACCAATTTCTCAATCCGCAGAGCACAGCTCGCTGCTCTCTATGACAGTGACCCCGCCGTCGTGGGTACTGAGATTGGTGGTCACGTCGTGCGATCTATCGACGATGAGATGATTCCCGCGACGGTGGGCGTGATCTGTGCCGGCGTCGGCGGCCCAAGAAGTCGCCGATCGCCTGGTCGAGGCAAAGATCTACGGGCTACTGAACTTCGCTCCACAGGTCCTCGCGACGCCGCTCGGCACGGCCGTGCACTACGTGGACTTTTCGATCGAACTGCAAATTCTCATGTATCACTTGAATAACGGGACAGGTCCGTTAGGCGGGGGACTCCTCGCACTCGTTGGGCATCGCCAGTCCACTTCGCGGCACCTAACATGACATTCACTGTGGGATTCTCGTGGCACTGATATCAATTGGCATCGATCACGAGCACGCGTCGCTCGAATTGCTTGAGAAAGTCACGGTGTCAGGACCCAACTGAGCAAGGTACTGCGCACCTTGCTCAGTCAACGTAACGTCCACGAAGCCGTTTTCTTGTCCACGTGCTTGCGCACCGAAGTCGTTGCCGTCATTGACCGCTTCCACGAAGCGATCGACGAGATTACCGAGACTTTGGCCGAGGCTTCAAACGTGCCCGCCACGGATTTTCAAGAGAAGTTAACGGTCCATTTCGACCGCGGCGTCGCGACCCACCTCTTCAGTGTCGCCGCGGGACTGCACTCGGTCGATACCAGGAGAGTTTGAGATCCTCGGCCAATTACGCCGGCGCACTCGAGCTCGCCGAAGAAGAGAACACCGCAGGAGCCGAGCTGACCGAATTGTTCCAGCGAGCCCTCGAGTGGTCGGCGAGTGCGCGCCGAGACCAATGATCGCCCGTGGTACGACGGTTTCGCCCAGGCCGCGGTGACTATGTCGCTCGATGAGCTCGGAACGAACGTGAACAACGCCCACGTCGTGGTCGTAGGTGCGGGTCAGTTGGCGACGGGTGTGGTCAGGAGCTTGTTGGGTGCCGCAACAGGGATTCAAAAGGTGACGATCGTCAATAGAACGGTGTCGCGCGCCGAATCGTTGCGTCTGGACCTAAGCGATGCGAGAGTCCAAACTGGTTCCCTGGAAAATTTGCCCGGTGTCCTCACAGATGCACGTCTGGCGATTGTGGCGGTGGAGAGTTCTTCACCCATCATCACCCAGTCCCACGTCGGCACGATTGACCACGATGTACTCATTGTCGATATCGGCGTTCCGCGCGCGGTAGCAAGCGAACGTGGTCGCTTCGCCCAACGTTCAACGTCTTGACATCGCTGTTGACCTGCGCGAGAAGGATGGAGCTCGCGCTTGACCTCCGACACGAAGCGGCGAACCAGGCTTACGAAATTGTCGCCGCCGACGTTGAGAAGTATCTGAGCGACCAGCGCGCTCGAGGGGCCGCGGCAATCGTGAGTGAACTGCGTGAGTACTTTGACGAGATAGTCGAAAGCGAGCTCGCGAAACGAGAAAGCGAGTTGGCTGATCTACCCGAGGGTCAGCGAGAGAAAAGGTTCGCTCGCTCGTGCGATCAGTTGTTGCGAAGATTGCGCACCGGCCGACCGTTGCGCTAAAAGAGGCCGCAGGAACTGATCAAGGTATCCGACTGAACGAGGCAACGCGCTCACTCTTTGACCTATGACCGCGCTTCGACTCGCGACGAGGCGCTCTCCGCTCGCTCTAATTCAAGCTGAGAACGTCCGCGCTCGGCTCTTGGAGCGTGGCGTAAATACTGAGTTGATTCACGTCGAGACCAGTGGCGATCAGCGGTTGGATGTCCCACTCTCGTCACTCGGCGGTCAAGGGGTCTTTGCAATCGAAATTCAACGCGCGCTCCTTCGCGGAGAAGCCGACGTCGCCGTGCACAGTGCCAAGGACTTGCCGAGTCAAAGTCCGGACGGTTTAATGCTCGCGTGCGTTCCCGAACGACTCGACGCGTCCGACGTTCTCGTGGGGAGGTCCCTCGCGGGTCTCGGTCCGGGTGCGAGCGTGGCGACCGGTTCGCCCAGACGCCGCGCTTTGCTCCTCGAGCGAAGACCCGACTTGCGGATTGTCGAGTTGCGCGGCAACATGGCCACGCGTCTCTCGGCACCCGAACAAGAAAGGCATAGACGCAGTGGTCGCCGCCGCTGCGGCACTCGAGCGTCTCGATGCAGACGGAACTCATCCGCAACGTCTGGACGGAGCATGCGTTCATCCCCAAGTTCGTCGAGGGCACTCGCCCTCGAGGCCCGATGGACGATTTGGACACCCTGGTCCTTCTTGAAGAGACGATCAACGACGTCGCGGCGTTTGCGTGCGTTCGGCTGAACGAGCATTCTTGCGTCGAACTCGGGCTGGGTTGTTCGATTCCTGCCGGGCGAACGCCACCATGGTCCAAGGTGTCGTCGAACCCTGCGCGCGGTCATGATCGCCGTCGACGGATCGCGCAGCGTCCGCGATGAGGCGAGAGGAATCGAACGTCGAGGCGCTGGGAAACCCAACTCGCGCGCAGTCTTTCGCGACGACCAAGGTCGCAGCAATTGCCCAGTTGGGACGACGACCCGTGAACATCGTGCTCACCGGTGGAGCCGCATGAACGGCAAGCTTCGCGCCTTGACTCCTGCCTCGCTCTGGTGAAGAGGTTCCGCTGACGCGTACGGTGTACCAGTGCGCCTTGGCGACGTGCGAGGATGATTCGAAGCTTCAAGGCGTTATGGATCTTTCGCCGCGCTCGTGGTGACGAGCACGCGAAGTGGTGACTACGTCGAGATTGCGATGCGAGCATTGAAATCCGGTGCCTCGGTATTCAGTGTCGGTCGCTCGACGACGCGTCTGCTCGTGAGTCACGGCATCACCGTCACCGGAGAAGCGAATTCGACGTCGGCCGAGTTGGCCGAATTCATCCATCGTGGTCCGGTGCTCTTGCTCGGGGCCGAAGTGATGCGCGACGAACTTCCTCGCGCGCTGATGGAACGCGGTCTGACGGTCACGAAAATTTCTTGTTACGAGACGGTGGCGGCCGAGCTGAACGATCTTCAACGCGAGGCGCTGATGTTGGCCGACGTCGTCTTCGTTGGTGCTCCCTCGGCGTGGTCAGTAGCGCGCGACGTGGTGCCCGCCAGTGCCTGGGTGGTCGTGCCTGGAACGACGACAGGCGAATTTGTCCGTGCTGATCACGAGCGCGTCCTCGAAGGTTGGGACACCTCGACCCTCGAGGCGCTCGCGACACTCGATACCTAGTGCCCGAGAAGCATTTTCTCGTGCGGTAATAGGCTGGAGTGGGTGTTTCCTGTCGAACGCCCACGCCGCCTTCGCCGCACGCCGGCGCTACGTCAACTCGTTGCTGAGACGAGTCTGAGCCCCACTGACTTAGTCGCTCCACTCTTCGTTGCCGAAGGCCGTGACGAACCTACGCCCATCCGATCACTACCCGGACATTTTCGACACACCGTTGACTCGCTTCGCAGAGGAAGAAGTCACGCCCTCCAACTTCATGATGTCATCATGTGATCCTCTTCGCATCCCCGCAACAAAAGGACAAAGTGGGTTCAGGCGCGTGGAACCCCGACGGCATTGCCCAAGTCGCGCTTCGCGCGTTGCGTGATGACGTCGGAGACGACATGGTCATCATGGCCGATCTTTGCTTAGACGAGTACACGAGTCACGGGCATTGCGGGGTGCTGCGCAGTGACGGAACGGTCGACAATGACTCGACCCTCGAGCTCTACGCCAAGACCGCGGTCGCCCAGGCGACGGCCGGAGCGAGCGTGGTGGCCCCGAGCGGCATGATGGACGGTCAAGTGGGAGCTATCCGCAGTGCTCTGGATGCGAGCGGTTTCATCGATACCGTGATCCTCGCCTACTCGGCGAAGTACGCGAGCGGACTCTACGGGCCGTTTCGCGAGGCCGTTGGGGTCGAGATCGTGGGAGGCGGTGATCGACGTAGCTACCAACAGGATTACTCGATCGGCGTGAAGCGCTGCGCGAAGCGCGCGCGGACATCGAGCAAGGTGCCGACATCATCATGGTCAAGCCCGCCATGACGTACCTTGACGTCGTGAGTGACCTACGTCGTGAACTCGACGTGCCGTTGTGTGCGTATCACGTGAGTGGGGAATACGCGATGATCAAAGCTGCGGGCGCCAACGGCTGGATCGATGCCTCGGCGGTCGCCATTGAACAGTTGACGGCGATTCGTCGCGCGGGTGCGGACTTCATCCTCACGTACCTGGCTGGCGAAGTTGCCGGGAGCTTGGACGTTGAGCGAATCAAATCAAGCGTGGTTCGATCGTGCCCAACGCGTGATCCCTGGTGGTGTCGACTCGCCCGTTCGTTCTTTTCGTTCCGTAGGCGGCACTCCGTACACCGTGCGAAGTGGGAAGGGTGCCTACGTCACCGACGTTGAAGGCAACACGTACATTGATTTCGTCCAGTCCTACGGCGCTTCGATCCTGGGACACGCTCATCCCGAAATCGTGGCGACACTTCGCGAGGCGATAAACCTCGGGTACGACTTTTGGCGCGCCGACCCCCGGCGAGGTCGTGCTCGGCGAAGCCATGGTCGAGCGGGTCGGCGGTCTCGAGCAGGTTCGTCTCGTCTCATCGGGCACCGAGGCGGTCATGAGCGCGGTTCGTCTCGCACGGGGTTACACCGGTCGCGAGAAGATCGTGAAATTCGATGGCTGTTATCACGGCCACTCCGACGCTCTGCTGGTCGCTGGCGGAAGTGGCGTCGCCCAATTAGGGCTCCCCGGATCGGCCGGGGTCACTTCGGGCGCCGTCGCTGACACCTGGGTCGTGCCCTATAACGAGGTACCGACTCTCGACGGGACGGTCGCGGCGGTGATCGTCGAACCGGTGGCGGCGAACATGAATCTGGTCGCTCCCGTGGAGGGTTTTCTTTCGGCGTTGCGCGCCGAGTGTGATCGGGTTGGCGCACTGTTGATTTTTGACGAGGTGATCACGGGATTTCGCCTGTGCGTAGGCGGGGCGCAGGAATACTTCTCGGTCACCCCTGATCTCTGGTGTTTTGGCAAGGTGATTGGCGGGGGACTACCGGTCGGAGCCTTCGGTGGAACGAAGAAGGTACTGGCATCGCTCGCACCCGAGGGACCCGTCTATCAAGCAGGCACGCTATCGGGGAACCCGTTGGCGACCGCCGCCGGTGCGAAAGTGCTCGCCATGCTCGACGCGACTGAACTCGAGCTACTCACCCAGAGCGTGAAACAATTTGCAACGTCGCTTCGCGACGTGATTAGCGAAGCGGGTCTTTTCGCCTTAACGCCCAACGTCGGTCCTCTGATGGGTCTCTATCTCAGCCGCGAAGAGGCGAAAGCGCCAAGCAATTTCAGGCAAGCCCAAACGCTCTGCGACAACGGGCTCTATCGAACGTTCTTTCACGAGATGTTGCGCCGGGGGGTGGCCTTCGCGCCGGGAGCCTACGAGATTGTCTTCACGTCGCTCGCTCACAGTCCCGATGATCTGGACAGGACCATTGCGTGCGCCAGTGACGTCGCCCACGAGATGGCAAAGCAATGACGACCTTTCGAAGTGCGGGCTGGCGCGTGCGTCCAAGTTTCGTGCCAACGGCGTCACCGCACCCGTGACGTTGATGGGCGACGACACCGGTCTCACACAACTGGCGGGCGAGCCACCCGTTGCCTGGCAGACGCCCTGGGAAGAGATTGCGGATCTGCGACTCGTGCGCGTTGTTCGCGGCCTCGCACTTCTTGCCACGATCGATGGAATTCGCTATTGCTGGCGCACGTCGGATCGAAGGGACGAACAGCTCGTGGGTGAGGTCGTTGCGCAACATGGTGGTTTGATTCATCGTCGAGGGCGTCGAGTGGGTGTCTTCGCGGTTGTCGTGGTGGTGCTGCTCGCCTCGCTGAGTGGCGTCATCGCAGCCTCGCTGTCGTCGGGCTCGTCCACCAATCAGCAAGTCAAGAGCACCATATCGGTGAACTTAAGCTTGAAGGACTTGCCCTCGGGTTGGTTCCAAACGCCAAAGAACAGCACGATACTCAGTTATCTCTTTCCGTCGCCGGGAGTGGTGCAGAGGCCCTCGCCCACGCCGGCCAAGCCCGCGGCCAAGAATTCCGCCTTCGCCGAGTTGTCGTCGCTCTTCCAACACTGCCTCGGCGTGTCGGCAAAAAAGGATCGCATGTACGGGGCCGCGGGACAAAACCCGCTGTATCAGGTGTCGTCGAACGTCTTTGGCACCCAAAGTGACGGGGGTGTTGAAGCGGCGTCGTTGACCCAGTACTACGCGACGACCACGATGGTGAATAAGGACACCGCCGAGATGCGCGACGCGGGATTTGGCGCGTGTCTCGCCCAGTCCCAAGCGGCGATCGTGCAATACGTCTACACCAAGTCGGTCGCCCACACACCAACGGGCACCAATTGGCAACCAGACACCTTTGTGCACGGATTCTCTCGTGCGGGCGTCGTCGCCATCAAGGTCGCGGGCGTAGCGGGTTCACTTTATTTAGTGATCGTCCAGTTGACGGCGAATCACTACAAGACAACGCTGGGTGCGCTCGTCACGTCATGGCCAAAGGAAGAATCCGTCGTTGCGAACCTAGCGAACACTCTCTTGTCGCGCATGACGTCCCCGACGTCCGCCGCCGTCTAGGTGCGTGCGTCGCTCGCGAAGTTCGTGACGTTCTTCACGTGAATGGTGCTCGCGACCGAGCTTCACGAACATCGCAATACTGAAAGCGACGTAGGCGAGCCACACGAAGGCCTGCATCGCCGTGGGGTGGTCGGCGTAGCCGAGTAGTCGAATGCAAGATGTCACCGAAACTCGATTGTTCGCTGATGAAACTCTGTGAGTTCCACAACACGTGGTTACCGAAGGTGAGCCAACCGAGTTGTTGAAAGTTCTCGACGGCGTCGGCGAGCAAGCCCGCGGCAAAGAACATCAAGATAATGCCCAGGACGCGAAAGAAGCGCTTCAGATTGAGTTTCGCACCCATCTTGTACATGGCGTAAGCGAGTCCGAGGGCGACCAGGAGTCCGAGCAGCGCGCCGACCAACAACAAGTTCCCGTGCACCGGCGTCGCCGCCTGACGCGAACTGGCGAAGACAATCGCGAGGGTGAACACCATCGTCTCGAGGCCTTCGCGACCCACCGCTTGGAAGGACAAGACTCCGAGCCCCCAACGAGTTCCCTTGGAAAGCGCTTGGTCGCTCTTGTCACGTAAGTCCTTTGCCATGGTGCGAGCGTGTTTGTGCATCCAGTAGGTCATGCCCGTCAATACGCCCGCCGCAATCAGATAGGTGGCGGTCTCGAAATAGGTCTGGACGTTGGATCCCTCGTACTGTTTGATGAGGAAGTAAGCGCCAAAGCCCCCCGCGAGAACCAAGACCATCGCTGCGGCGACCCCGAGCCAGACATCTCGAAAATGTCGGCGCTGGTCAATCCGACTGAGGTACGACAGCAAGATTGCCACGATCATCGACGCCTCGATGCCCTCACGCAAGAAAATGACGAAGGTGGGGATCATGGCTTAACGGTCGCCTCGAAAGTGTCCTGGCATCAGGTCAGGCTAATGGCCGCGAGCCACCCGAGGTATCGCGGCTGGCACGTAGCTCAGGCGGCGGATTTCTCGTTGCCCAATAAGAGGTCAAAGGCCCTTTCGGGCACGACGTCAGCGAGACGAAGAAGAGCGCGGTACCCGAGTTCGGCGGGTCCCTTGCGGTCATTGGTCATCAAGTTCGCCATGATCGCGAGCAGCGGTTTCATCACCGCCTCGACGCGCAGTCCCGCGCCCACGCACACCGAGAGGATTCGCGGTTCGGAAATCACGCGTACGAAGGCGCGCGCGACCTTGTAATAGTCGCCGTAGGCCTCGTCAAGCAGTTCGTCGTAGTGCGAGAGCAATGAAGGGTCGTTCAAAAGGAGCGCTTCGCCAACCACACTCGCCGCGAGGCGTCCCGTCTCGTAGCCGTAGGCGATGCCTTCGCCGTTGAATGGATTCACCGCTCCGGCGGCGTCACCAATGGTGAGCGTGTTCGCGCCGACGTGGGGACCGAGGGCGAGTCCCATCGGGAGTCGCCCGCCCGTCGCGGGTCCACAGCAGGTGTCATCGTTGAGACCCCACGCTTCGGCCGTTTGGGCGACAAAGTACTCCTGGAGCTTGGTGGTGTTGACGCCCTTCCATGCGCCGCCCGTCGACAAGAGGCCTACGCCAACGTTGACGCGCCCGTCGCCCAGAGGAAAGATCCATCCGTAGCCGGGCACGACCTTGCCCTCGGGATCTCTGATGTCCAGATGTGAATCAATCCAAGGTTCATCGTGACGTTCACTCTTGTAATAACCGCGAAGCGCCATACCCATGGGCCATGACTTGTTGCGCGCCACACCAAGTTCGCGACCCACTCGAGAGTTTTGCCCGTCGGCAACGATCACGTAGCGAGCCCGGATCGATCCCGTGGTGCCGGTCTCCTTCTCCTTGACGACGACGCCCTGGGCACCTCGTAGACAATCAGGTAATGGCTCGGTGGGCTCGAGCAGACCCGTCACTTCGACACCATTGAGAAGGGTCGCCCCATTGGCTTCGGCGTGTGTGGCGATCAAACCATCGAGGTTGAAGCGTGTGATGGTGTAGCCATAATTGGGAAATCGTGGGTGCTCGGGCCATTTCATGTCGAGTGACGCTCCGAAACCGAAGGCGCGTAAGCCGTTGTAGCGATGCCCGTGTTGGGCGACGTGTCGCTCCAGACCCATTTCTTGGATTTGGTAGACCGAGCGAGGCGTGAGTCCGTCCCCACAGGTCTTTTCGCGTGGGAACGTCTTCTTCTCCACGAGGCACACCGACCAACCCGCTTTGGCGAGCCAGTAAGCACACGCCGAGCCGCTCGGACCCGCGCCCACGATCGCCACGTCAAAGGTTCGCTGACGAGAGAGGACGTCGCTCAGATTTGTCACGGGTGAAGCCTAGGGCGTGTGTCTTCGGTCGTCGCATTGGTCGAGTCGCGAAGTCTGATAAAAAGGTCACGTGGACCAGTACTTACCAATACTGGGGCTCCTGATTCTCGGGGTGTTATTTGCGTCGGGGTCTCTTGTTGCGTCAGCTTGGTTGGCGCCGCACAAGCGGCCCACGGACGCCAAGTTGGCACCCTACGAATGTGGGATCGTCCCTGAAAATGAGCCGCCACAGAGGTTCCCCGTTCGCTTCTATCTCGTCGCGATGATCTTCGTGATCTTTGACATCGAAGTCGTTTTCATGTACCCCTTCGCGGTTGTTTTTCGCCAATTGCACGTCTTTGGACTCATCGAGGTGCTCGCGTTCTCAGTGACCGTCTTCGCCGCGCTCGTTTTTCTCGTGAGTGAAGGCGCGCTGCAGTGGGGTCCGGTGAAGTATTTGACGCCCGGTATGCCCGCGCGCACCAGTTCCTCGACGATCGTTCGCATTGGTCGAGACCCTGAACAGGCGGCGTAGTGGGCCTCGAGGATCTCCAACATAATTTCTTGACGGGTCAACTGGAAGATCTGGTTCGTTGGGCGCGCCGCGCGAGTGTGTGGCCCGCGTCTTTTGGACTTGCGTGTTGTGCAATCGAAATGATGGCCGCTGGCGCGGCTGACTTCGACCTCGCACGTTACGGCATGGAAGTATTTCGCAACTCGCCGCGCCAAGCGGACCTCATGATCGTCGCTGGACGTGTCTCACAAAAGATGGCGCCGGTCCTTCGTCAGGTCTACGACCAGATGATGGAACCCAAGTGGGTCATTTCGATGGGCGTGTGCGCTTCGACGGGCGGACTCTTTAACAACTACGCGATTGTCCAGGGCGTCGATCAGATCGTGCCGGTAGACGTGTACGCGCCGGGTTGTCCGCCGAGTCCCGAAACCTTGATGCACGCAATCCTCACCTTGCACGAACAGATTCGCACCGGCGAGATCATGCAACGTCGCAGTGAAGGTCGTCCTACGCATGTCCAAGATGCGCAGAACCTCTGGACACCAGAGGTTCCTGTAGCGGTCAGGGTGGGAACACCGAAGTGATCTCCCTTTCTCCCTTGGCCCCCCCAGGCGTCGTCACCGGTGAAGCGCTCGCCGCCGACCTCGGTTGCTTTCCCACGCGTGAGCAATACTTCACGCTCGTCGAGTCCTTCAAGAACGACGGATTCGAAATGTGCATCGACGTCTGCGGGGTCGACTACTTGTTGCACGCGGATCGTCCGCTGCCCGAAGGTGTCGCGGGCACTCGATTCGAGGTCGTGACGAACCTCTTGAGTCTCTCCAAACGTCAGCGTGTGCGCATACGGGTTCAGGCGGGCGATCACGAGCCCGAAGTCGACTCGCTGTTCGCGTTGTATCCCGGCGTTGAAGCGATGGAACGTGAAGTTTTTGACCTCATGGGTATCCTCTTTCACGGTCATCCCGACTTGACACGAATCCTCATGCCCGAAGATTGGGAAGGTCACCCCCTCCGAAAGGACTACGGAGCGGGCAACGTTCCGGTTCAGTTCAAGGAAGCGCCGGGACCACGATGAGTGAGCCTTCCGTACGCGCGATTGAGCGAATCGATCTTTTGACCGCCGAAACGTCCGAGGGAGCACAAGAGCTTCAGCCTCGCCACGAAACCGAGAGCGTCGAACTGGGTCGAGAGTTGGGCGCGGTCCTGGCGTCTAACGATCTGCACATCGATCCCACCCAGGTCGACCTGGAACGGCGCGACGACGAGACGATGATCATAAACATGGGTCCCTCGCACCCATCGACGCACGGGGTGCTGCGTCTCATGCTCGAACTTGACGGTGAGTACGTCCTTCGTTGTAAGCCCGTCATTGGCTACTTGCACACCGGCATGGAAAAGACGGGTGAAGAGCTCAGTTACATCCAGGGCGCCACCAACGTCACGCGCATGGACTACCTATCGCCGGTGATCAATGAACTGAACTATTCGTTGGCCGTGGAGAAGCTCCTGGGTATCGAAGTGCCCGAGCGCGCGATTTGGATTCGCATGCTGATGAGCGAACTCAATCGCATGTCATCGCACTTGGTGTGGATGGCGACTAACGGTATGGACCTCGGGTCGACCTCGATGATGATCTACGGGCTCAGAGAACGAGAATTGATCCTCGCGTTCTTTGAAAAGACTGCGGGTCTTCGACTCAATTTGAATTACGTTCGCCCCGGTGGCGTCGCGGCGGACTTGCCCGACGGCTGGCAGGACGACGTCCAGGTGATCTGTGACACCATTCTCGAGCGAACGTACGAATACGATCAATTGCTCACGGGTCAGCCAATCTTTCGCCAGCGCATGATCGGTGTCGCTCCCATCACCGCCGAAGAGGCGCTCGCACTGAGCGTCACCGGACCTGTCTTGCGATCCACGGGCGTGCCGTGGGATTCTGCGACGCACCATGCCCTACCTCGCGTACGACCAGGTGGAGTTCGACGTCATTGTTGGCACCTACGGCGACAATTTCGATCGTTATTCGATTCGACTCAACGAGATTCGTGAATCAATCCGCATTGTTCGCCAGTGTGTGGACATGATGCCCAAGGGTGATTATCGCAGTCAGGATCCCAAGGTCACGCCGCCGCCGCGTGCACGTATTGGTGAGTCAATGGAAGCGTTGATTCACCATTTCAAGTTGTTCACCGAGGGATTTCATGTTCCCGTTGGCGAGGTGTACTCGGCCGTCGAGTCGCCCCGTGGAGAGATCGGTTGTTACATCGTCTCAGACGGTGGGGCCAAGCCCTATCGGATGCACGTACGCGGTCCGAGTTTCGTGAATCTTCAAGCTATCGCCCTGCTCATGCGCGGGGGATCAGTTTCGGACGCAATCACGACGATATCGACGATTGACCCCGTGCTCGGTGAGGTTGATCGATGAGTTACTTCCGGGCCGATATTCGCCAACGGGCCGAAGAGTTGATCACGCTCTATCCGCGCCCTCGCTCGGCGATGTTGCCTTTGCTGCACCTCGCCCAAGAACAAGACGGCTATTTGAGTGAGGCGGGCATCGAAGAGGTTGCTGGTTTGACTGGAACGACGAACGCCGACGTGCGTGGAACGGCCGCGTTCTATGACATGTTCCATCTCGAGCCGGTGGGTAAGTACGTGGTGGGCGTGTGCACGAATATCGCGTGTCTGCTTGCGGGCGGCGAGGAGTTCCTCGAACACGCCGAGACGACCCTTGGGTGCACCGTTGGCGCCACCTCAAGTGATGGCATGTTTACCCTCGAAGAGACTGAGTGCCTCGCCGATTGTGATCGCGCGCCGTGTGTGCAAGTGAATCACCGCTACGTGCGCACGACGACACCCGAAGCCTTCGACGCCTTCGTTGACGAATTGCGAGCGGGGGCGCACGATTCGGACATTCCTTCGCACGGCACTCTCATTCGCGTCAAGAGAAACGGCGGACTCTACGCATCGCGCCAAGAGGTCGCGGATCAACGTAGTGTCTCGAGCGCCGCGCGCGCGAAGAGAGCTCAGGAGACGACGTGATGGCGACGCTCGACGCTCCTCGTATCGTCTCGTCGAGAGCGGACTACGCCGACTCGTTCACGCTCGCGCGCTACCTGGACACCGGCGGGTACGTGGCGTTGCGCAAGGCCCTCACGATGTTCCCTGAGGCGGTCGCCGCCGAAGTCGACGCGGCGTCACTGCTCGGGCGCGGCGGCGCGGGTTTTCCCGCCGGTCGTAAATGGTCGATGCTTCGAAAGTCGCCGATCTCCTATCTCGTGGTGAACGGTGACGAATCAGAACCCGCCACCTTCAAGGACCATTTCTTGGTCGAACGCGATCCACACCAATTGGTGGAAGGTGTCATTATCGCCGCCTACGCCTTGCAAGTGAGCCAGGCGTTCATCTTCATGCGCGGCGAGTTTGCCCTCGGGCTGGAGCGCGTGCAACAGGCGGTCAATGACGCCTACGGCGAAGGGGCGTTGGGATCACGGATCTTTGGATCGGACTTCTCGCTCGACATCGTGGTCCATCCGGGTGCGGGTGCCTACATCTGTGGCGAAGAGACTTCGTTGATTGAGGCCCTCGAGGGCAAGCGCGGATTTCCACGAATTAAGCCCCCGTTCTTTCCCGCGGTCACCGGTCTCTACGGTGAGCCAACAGTCGTGAACAACGTCGAGACGATGTCGAACCTGCCCTGGATCGTCAACAACGGCGGCGCAGCGTTTGCGGCTCTCGGGGCTGGACGTTCGACGGGCACGCGACTGTTCGCTCTGGCGGGACGCGTGAAGAATCCTGGGGTCTTCGAGATCGAAATGGTGAAGAACACGTTTCGAGATCTGATCTACGACCCGCGTCTGGGCGGGGGCATCATTGGTGACCGGGCGATCAAGGCCTTTATTCCCGGCGGCGTTTCGGCGCCGTGGTTCGGTCCCGATCTGCTGGACCTGCCCCTCGGACAAGACGAGGTCGGCGAAAAGGGATCGATGCTCGGATCGGGTTCGATTGTGGTGCTCGACGAGACGAGTTGCCCAGTCCGAGCAGCGTGGCGAATAACGAAATTCTTCTCTCGCGAATCCTGTGGTCAGTGCACGCCGTGCCGAGAGGGTTCGGGCTGGATCGAACGCGCGATGTACCGACTTGAACACGGCGGTGGTCGCGTCGAAGACCTCGATCTCCTTCTCGATTTGTGTGACAACATCGCGCCGGGACTCTCGTGGCCACCTCAACAGACGACGATCTGCGTACTCGGTTCGTCAATTCCATCTTCGGTGCACTCGGCGATTCAAATGTTCCGCGACGACTTCATTGCGCACGTTGAACACGGGGGATGTACGTATGACTGACGTGATCAAGACCACCGTGTCCATCACGGTCAATGGACGAGCAATCGAAGTGAAGCCGGGCGAGTTACTGATTGAAGCCGCTGAGCAGGCGGGCGAATACATCCCGCGTTTTTGCTACCACCCGCGAATGGAGCCCGTGGGAATGTGTCGAATGTGCCTGGTCGAAGTCGAAGGACCCCGTGGCGCCACGTTGCAACCAGCCTGTTACTTGCACGTGAATGAGGGAATGAGCGTTTGCACGAATTCCGAAAAGGTGAAGAAGGCCCAAGACGGCGTCTTGGAGTTCTTGTTGGCGAATCACCCACTCGATTGCCCAGTCTGTGACAAGGGTGGCGAATGTCCTCTACAGGATCAGACCCTCGCACATGGCTCGGGAGAGACACGTTTCATTGAAGAGAAGCGCCACTTCGTCAAGCCCATTGAAATCGGTGAACTCGTCTTGCTCGATCGCGAACGTTGCATCCAGTGCGCGCGCTGCACGAGATTCTCCGCCGAGATCGCGGGCGACACCGAGATCGCGTTCTCGGGACGAGGCGATCTGATCGAAGTCGCGCCTTCGCCGAGCCAGCCATTCAACTCGGTGTTCTCGGGCAACACGGTCCAGATCTGTCCCGTCGGAGCGCTGACCGCGAAGCCCTACCGTTTCACCGCTCGACCGTGGGACCTCGAACAAGTCGAGAGCACCTGCACCACGTGCGCGGTGGGTTGTCGCGTGGCGGTCCAGTCCTCGGGCAATCGCCTGACTCGAGTCTTGGGCGTGGATTCAGATCCGGTCAATCAAGGTTGGCTGTGCGATAAGGGCCGCTTCACGCTCGATGCCGTTGACGGCAATGAGGAGTCCAGTGACGTCCTTCGCGCTTCGACGCGTATCACGCAGCCGCTCGTTCGCCACGACGGAGTCTTGCGCGAGGTCAGTTGGGGTGAAGCGCTCGAAGCGGCCGCGACGATACTTCGAAGGGCCGCGGTGAGCCCGAACGGGGTGGGCGCAATTGGTGGGGCGTCGCTCACCAATGAAGGAGCCTTTGCCTGGGAGCGCTTTGTGCGAGGCGTGCTCGGCTCTGGGCACGTGGACGCCCAGTTTGGTGACGGACTGGACCCGGTGTTGATTCAGGCGCTACCCAAGGCAACCATTGACGAAGCGGCGAACGCGAAGACCGTGGTCACGCTCACGGGTGACCTGCGCGAGGAACTGCCGATCCTCTTCTTGCGGTTGCGCGAACACTTCGTACGTCGCTCAGGGAGCTTTATCGAGTTCGCGTTCGGTCCTTCGCCACTGCACGATTTCGCCAACGTGTCTCTCAGCGTACGACCGGGCGAAGCGCATCTGGCCGCGCGCTGCATCGCCGACCGCTCTGACGCTCCTAAGGGAGTTCTGTTCTCGAATGATGAACTGTCCGACGCTCGGCGAATCATTGGCGAAAGTGGCGAAGGTGTCGTCTTCGTCGTTGGACGGGCCAATCTCGCCGAAGACGCCTCGGTGCTCGAGAGCGCAATTCGGCGATTGGCCGAGCGGTTCCCCGACGCCAAGTTCCTCGTCGCACTTCGACGTTCCAATGTCGTGGGAGCACTGGACATGGGCCTCAGTCCGCGACTTCGACCAGGACGCAGCTTCGATGCACGAAGCGAGGAAAGAGATTCGCTCGCCCAACTCGAGGCACTACGCCAGGGAGAACAGAAGGCGTTGTTGATTCTCGGTGGATGTTTGCTTGGCAACGTCGCTGACGTCCAGAGTGCGAAAGCGGCGCTCGAGAAGGCCGACGTGATCGCGGTGACGGGACACGGCGGGGCGACGCTCGCCTTTGCTGATGTTGTCTTGCCGGCCGCTGTTCAGCACGAGCGCTCGGGCACCGTCACCAATATCGAAGGGCGCGTGACGGCGGTGACCCCGAAAATCGTGGCGCCCGGATCGGCGTGGCCTGACGTGGCGATCGCCGCGGAACTCGCCGAGCACTTCGGACAGAATTTGGGACTGGCCTCGGTCGTCCAAACCGCCCAGACCATCGAAGAGACCACGGGCTATCCCGCCTTGACGGCAACCAACGACGAAGTCAATGACGGAGTCGTTGTCGGGCGTCACGACGCACGGTCCCCGCGACTTTCGTTCGATCCCATGGCGTTTCCGGGGATTCGTTCCACCGACAACGTCGGCACCGCTTCGTACACCGGGGTCACGTCGATCGTGAGCACCAATCGTGGCACGCTGATGACGGGGGCCACGCTCGACGATCTTGGTCCAGACTCGACCCTCGAGGTTGGTGCGCTCGATGGCTACTCGCTCAGTCTCGTCGCGTCACGACACCTCTACGACCGTGGTGTCGCGATGCAAGGTTCGCCAGCGCTCGAAGAATTGATTCCTACAAGCACGCTGGGACTTCACCACGTGGACCTTGATCGGCTCGGCGTCGCGAGCGGCACGCTCGTTAAGGCGACCGGGGCCAACGGTTCGATTACGTTGCCGGTCGTCGTTAATGACGGCATCGTGCGTGGCACCGTTCAGGTATTCATCGGCACGTTGAGCGATGCGAGTGAGAACCCGCTGAACGTCCTCGTCGACTCGGGTCGCGTGATTAGCCAAGTGCGCTTGGAAACGTTATGAATCAGTTGGTCGGACTTTCTGATCCCCTGTTCAATCACGGTACGAGCGACTGGATCGTGCTCTTGATTGTGCTCATCAAGATCGTGGTGGGCTTTGGTGCGTTGATGAACGCCGTGATCATCATGATCTGGTTCGAACGCAAGGCCATTTCGGATATGCAGAGCCGTATCGGGCCTCAGCGTTGGGGACCCTTCGGCCTCTTGCAGACGGTCGCCGACGGCCTCAAACTCATCGGAAAAGAGGATTTGGTTCCCGCAGAAGCGGATCGCTTTGTCTTCAAACTCGCTCCCTACCTGGTGGTCATCCCTGCCTTCATCACCTTTGCCATTGTCCCCATCGGTGGGACCTTGCACATCGCGGGACACGTGGTCCAACTCCAGATCGCGAATCCGCCCATGGGCATCTTGTTGATGCTCGCCATGTCGGGCATCTCGGTCTATGGGGTGATGCTCGCCGGCTGGTCATCGGGTTCGAAGTACCCGATGTTGTCCTCGGTGCGCGCGAGCGCCCAAATGATCAGTTACGAAGCAGCCCTGGGCATGACGATCGTGATTGTCATCCTGGTGACGGGTTCTCTTACCACCCACGACATTGTCGTATCCCAGGGTGGTTCTTTTTGGCACTGGAACCTCATCCGTCTCGGCCTCGTTCCCTTCGCCATCTTTCTCATCGCCATCACCGCCGAACTCAACCGACCGCCCTTTGACGTCGTCGAAGCCGAGAGCGAATTGGTGGGTGGCTTTCACACCGAGTACTCGTCCTTTCGCTTCGCGATCTTCTTCTTGGCGGAGTTCATGAACACCATCACGATGTCCGCGGTGATGGTGACGTTGTTCTTCGGGGGACCGGCGGGCTGGGTTCCGCCCGTGGCGCACGTGAAATGGGTGTTCCCGATTCTTTGGTTCCTCATCAAGACCACCGCTTTTTGCTTCTGTTACATCTGGTTTCGTGCGGCGTTGCCGCGCTTTCGCTACGACCAGCTCATGGACCTGGGTTGGAAGCGGCTCATACCGCTCAGCTTGGGTTGGATGCTCGTGGTCGCTGGATTCTTGATCTCGTGGCGCTGGGGATTGCTCATGGTGAGCGTCGCATTGTTCGCGTGGCTCATTTTGACGAGGGCTTTCGAACTTGGAAAGACGCGCGAATCGGGTCCCGAACGAGTACTGCCGACCATTGGCGAGCGACCGATTCCCGGATGGGTCATCCGCGATCTCAGTGACGGAGAGGACTGATGGCGAATCCCTTCTCGTTCTTTAGCGGCTTTAATTTGACGCTTCGTCACATCAGTCCTCTCCGTCACTGAGGATCAAGCAGT
>CAWICL010000022.1:0-61314 GCA_963834545.1 uncultured Acidimicrobiaceae bacterium
CGAGGAATCGATGCGTGCTCGAGACACTTCTTCGTACCAAGGCGAACGGTCGCGTCGAAGCGTGACGAGTGAGCCGCGAGCATCATCACCCAACAGTGGTCGGTCTCCGTGTCGTACTCGCGTCGCGATCACGTCATCGGAACAATCAAGCCAGATTGTCTTTTCAGTCATGAGAAGTCGACGCGCCTGTTCGGTCACGACCGCTCCACCGCCGGTCGCCACGACGACGTCCATGTCAAGCAGTTCGCTCAACGCCGCGAGTTCGAGGACCCGAAATGACTCTTCCCCCTCGGCCCGCAGGATCTCAGCGGCACTGCGCCCGTAACCTCGAGCGAGCACCTCGTCAGTGTCGAAAGCCGATGCTCCAATGACGCGCGAGCTCGGCGCGACGCTCGATTTGCCCGTACCTGGAAGCCCGACCAACACGAGACGAGCCACGCTTATTCGGGGCGCGCACGCGACGACGTTGATCCGAGGTGCGACACGTAGCCATCATGATTGCGAACGAACTCCTCCCATGGAGTCACCGCCAAATTTGGAAGCGCTGCGTTGGCGAGCACGATCGACATCATCGCCTCGCCGACGACGCCAAGAGCGGGCACCGCGGTGACGTCGGTGCGCTCTTTAAACGACACCGTTGACTCACCCGTCGCCACGTCGACCGTTTCGAGCACCGGACGGTTCAACGTCGCCAGTGGTTTCATGGCGACCTTCGCGATGAGTGGTGCCCCCGATGTCATTCCGCCCTCCAGTCCACCGGCGTGGTCGCTACGACGTACGTATCCTCCACCTCGACTGAACGATTCGTCCACGGCAATTGCGTCGTGCGCGACACTTCCCCGCTGGGAAGATTGGGCCATACCGTCACCAATCTCCACCGCCTTCACCGCCTGGATACTCATCAACGCGCCCGCGAGGAGCCCGTCGAGTTTTCGGTCCCAGTGCACGTAACTACCCAAACCAACCGGTACGCCGTACGCGACCACTTCAACGATTCCCCCAGCGAGTCGCCCTCTTTGGCGGCCGCCTTAATCTCAAGAATCATCGCCGACGCCGTCTCGGGATCGAAACAACGCACCTCAGACTCATCAACGACGTCACCCTCGCCTGGTCCTGGTCGTAGTCCGGGTGGTGTCGCCACTTGGCCAATGCGCACCACGTGGCTAAGCACTTCAACGCCGATGCCCGCGAGCAGGGTCTTGGCGAGAGCGCCCGCGGCAACCCGAGCGGCGGTCTCGCGAGCACTGGCTCGCTCCAGGACGTCACGCGCATCGTCAAAGGCGTACTTCTGCATTCCCGCGAGGTCCGCGTGTCCCGGTCGCGGCTTGGTGAGTTTGTCACTCGGTGAACCCGGTGCGGCAGACATCTCTTGTTCCCATTTGGGCCATTCAGAGTTAAGAATCTCAATGGCGACCGGCGATCCGAGGGTGCGACCATGACGGATACCACCAATCAGACGCAGTTCATCGCGTTCAAAACGCATGCGAGGTCCGCGGCCGTAGCCCAAGCGACGCCGAGCGAGTTCGTCGCATAATTGTTCCTGGGTGATTGCCATACCCGCGGGGAGGCCCTCAACGATGACGGTGAGCGACGGCCGGTGGCTTTCACCAGCCGTGAGGAAGCGCAACATCTTCCAATTCTAGGCTGACTGGGGTTTAGTGTTCGTTCGCGTAAAACGGATTCACGCCCGACTCGTGATCAGTCACGTCCAGGACTTCGCGCAACTGGGGTATTTGCTCGCGAAGCGTGGTCTCGATGCCCTGAGACAAGGTCATGCGACTCATGGCGCAACCTTGGCAGCCACCAGACATCTTGATGTAACAATCCCCTTCTCCTCGTCCATCGCGACCAAGTCCGCCCGACCGCCGTGCGACGCAATCGATGGATTGATGCTCTGTTCGAGCACTGAGGTGGCGAGGAGACCTAAAGCCCCTTCGACGCCCAGGGCCAAGATTCTAGGGGCACGCCCGGATTCATCTCCTCGGGTGTCGGAATATTTGGATTCACCAAGACGAGCCGCCCGCACCTTCGCTCGCGAATTCGAGACGACTCCCGCGAGTCGCTCGACGCTCGAAGCGGGGATGACGATCGTGATTCCACCATCGACGCCAATCGCAGCGTCGTCGGGTGCGTCGACCAGGTCAGAGAAAAACAGGTCGTAGGTATAGCCCGCACCACGAGTTCCGGTCACTTCGACCCACAACGCCAATGCGTCGCTTTGAGATTCATTGCTCAATGCGTCAGACACGACGTTTCGTGCCTCTTCACTAAGCATCAAGATGTCAAATTTTTCTACCGTGGTCACGCCAGAAGTCTGAGGGGCCACGATGCACTCGTGCGGCTACTAAGTTTTTGATGTCGACCCCCATCCCTACCGACGCCCACGAGTGGGTAAGTTTCGCCGATACCAAACACCAACGGACGTGGATGTTCGACGTCACTTTTCTCGAGAGCAATTGGACCTGCATCTACGGCAACGGTTGCCAAGGCGTCCTCACCGAAGCGGCGCCCGAACTCGTCCAGGGTTGTTGCAGTTACGGCGCCCACTTCAGTGACGACAAGGACCGACGCCGTGTCGAGAAAGCGGCCAAACGTCTCACCGAGGACCAGTGGCAGTTCAAGTCCAAGGGCAAGACGGGCACGACAAGTAAAGAAGAACGGCGAAATGACGACGCGCCTAGTGAAAGACGCGTGTATTTTCTTGAACCGCCCGGACTTTCACCGAGGACCAGGATGTGCCCTGCACGTCTTAGCTATGGACAATCAGGAAAGCTACATCCCGTTGAAACCCGAGGTTTGCTGGCAACTGCCGCTGCGCCGAGACGACGACGTCCAAGACGACGGACACGTCATCACTCGAATCTCGCAGTGGAATCGCAGTGACTGGGGTGCGGGTGGCGCCGAGTTCCACTGGTGGTGCACCGAAGACGACCGAGCCTTCGTTGGAAAGACTCGCGTCGTTGATTCCATGGGCGAAGAGCTCATCGCGATGGTGGGCCAAGTCGTCTACGACCAACTACTGGCCTACATGGATCGGCGCGCCGCCCAGCCCAAGGCGGCGCTGTTGCCTCACCCCGTGCGACGCAAGGCGAATTAATTCTCCGCCGCGAGCGGATCTTCTTCGTTGAACGTTGTTCGAGGCAGTGAGCCAAGGATTTCGTCGAAACGATCTTCCTCGGCGAGACACTACTCGGCGTGAACGTCCTCGGGCGCGGCACCGCACTCGTCGCACGTCGTGGCACGAGGACCAGTAGAACGCTTGAGTTCGCGAGCTTCAACAAACCGACGATGGCGGCCCTTTTTCACGTCAACTCCTCACTGGTCGCGGGCCATAGCTGGCGGCGACCTCGGCCCAGTAGCACTGAGCCGAAAAACCATGATACCAACTCAATTACCGCGACGAACCCCCTAGCATTCACTCATGAGCGATGCCTTTAATCCCAACGAGATGGTCTTGCGCTTTCGCGAACGCGCCGAAGCCGTCAAACGACGCGGACTACCCCCCGTCGAGGGCCCCGAACGTCAGATGTTCCTCGAGGCGGCGAAACTCGATTTTCAGGATTTCGCCATGTTGGGTGACGCGGTCGCCACCCTCGATAACGGCATCCTTCGTCTCGAGATTGACCTTCGCCCGCCCGCGACGAGCGCCTAACGTCACTTGATCTCGGTTCCCGACGCCACGTCGACGCGCTGGATTGCCTCAACGAGTTGCCCAGGCCGGTCTTTAAGTACGCGAGCGCGTCACGACGTTTCGTGACGTTCGTGCCCGCGACGAAGCACGTTTTGGCTCCATTGTCAATACTCGTGTACGCCCCAGCGAGCAGGGTGGTCGACTGGGAATCGGGAGTTGGCAGCGCGGCATTCGCTGCCGAGACGTCCATATCCAAGACGTCACAGACTTCGTGGAGGGCATTCACCGAAGTCGAGCTCACAGCCAAGGCGCTCGCCGCATGGCGTACGTCAGAAATTACGGTGGGAATGTTTTGGCGGAATGAACTCTGAGTCACCCAGGTCTTCATTGCCTGTACCTCGGTTTCGGTACCACACGCGCACAAGACCAATCCGGCCGCCACGAAGACGGCCAAGCGCTTGATCACGTGATAACCACGAGGTGCAAGTCACGACGCCCTCGGCGAAGTACCAAATAACGACGATGCAGAGCCAGTTCATCACTTAGCTTCGTCTCAGACGAGACGCGCACATTGTTGACGTAAAAACCACCCTGCTCGATAATCCGACGAGCATCACTATTCGACTTCGCCAGACCGCAGCGCACGAGCATCACAATCGGATCAACTCCGTCGCGCAACTCGCTTCGAGACCACGTAGACGATGGTGTCTCGCGCACGACCTCGAGCAAGGTCGTCTCATCGAGTTCGTTGATTGCGTCGCTGAAGATTGCCTCACTCGCGCGCTCAGCATTTCGCGCGGCATCTTCACCGTGAACCATGCCCACCACCTCGCGCGCGAGTGCGCGTTGGGCCAGGCGCTCTTGTGGTTTTTTCGCCGTCGCCTCATCGAGCTCGAGGATTGCTTCGTGATCGAGGAAGGTAAAAAACCTCAAACAATCGAACGTGGAGGAATCATCGACGTTGACGAGGTACTGATAAAACGCGTAGGGAGAAGTCATGGAGGCATCAAGCCAGACGTTCTCGTTGCCACCCTCTGATTTACCGAACTTCTTGCCGTCGCCTCGAAGCAGGAGCGGTGACGTGAGTCCGTGTACCTGATGTCCCGTGTATTTGCGCACGATCTCAGCACCCAGCGTGATATTGCCCCACTGGTCAGAACCGCCCAACTGCAGGGTGCAGTCGTAATCGAGATTGAGGCGCACGAAGTCATAGCCCTGGAGCAACATGTAGGAGAATTCGGTGAAGGACAGTCCGACATCGTCGCGCTCCAACCGACTCTTCACTGATTCTTTGGCAATCATTTGATTGACCGTTACGTACTTACCAACGTCGCGTAAGAATGTTGTCAGGGATATTGTCGTCAGCCACGAGGCATTATTCAACAAGATGGCCCGCGACGTTCCGGCCTCGGGCGAGAAATCGAGGAACCGCTCGAGTTGGGGACGGATTCCCTGGACGTTCTGATCGATTTGTTCGAGCGACTGTAAGGGGCGTTCCGCATCCTTGAAACTGGGGTCCCCAATGAGTCCGGTCCCACCACCGGCGAGGACAATCGGGCGGTTTCCGGCCAACTGCAGTCGACGCAGATTGCATAACTGCATCAAACTGCCCAGATGCAGTGAAGGTGCCGTCGGATCAAAACCAATGTAGGCAGTGACGACGCCCGCACTCAACTCGTCGAGAATTGTCTCGTCGGTAACTTGGTGAATCAAACCGCGAAAGCGCAGATCGTCGCGAAGATTCATAGAACCAGTCTACGAGAAGGCCCGATCATAAGACGGAGGTGGTCGCTGGGAAATGGGTTTGCAACCATTCGACAAAGCTCTGCCAGAGTCCTGAGATCTCGGCCACACCAATCACGATTAAGAGCAAGCCGCCCACGACACCGATGATCTTGGCGTGGCGACGCAACCACGTGACGCCGACGTCATCCATTCGGTTGCGAGGGCCGCCACCACGAAGGGTACCCCAAGTCCGAGACAGTAGACGAAGGCGAGCAATGATCCACGAAATGCGGTCGCGCCATTATTGGCGGCCGCGAGACCGAGGATCGATTCGAGCGTTGGACCAATGCACGGCGTCCAACCCAACGCGAAAGTGAAGCCAAGCAGACCCGCGCCGATCACCGAAGCGCGAGGAAGGTGATGGATACGCCGATCGCGCTGGAGCCATCGCGAGGGCCACCATCCAGCGAAGAACATTCCTAAGAGAATTGTCACGGCACCAAAAATGATCTCGAGTACGCGTTGGTGCGTTCGCAGTGAGCCGCCCAGTCCACCAAAGAGAGCACCAAAGCTCACGAAGACCAGCGCGAAACCAATGATGAACGCAAAGCTCCCGATGACGGCACGGCCCCTTCCTCGCGCACCGGTGACACGGCCGGTCGATCCTCCCAAGAAGGCGAGGTAACCCGGCAAGAGCGGCAAGACGCACGGCGACGCGAATGACACCAGTCCCGCCGCGAAGGCCAACGGGAACGCCGCCAGCAGTGACGCGGGAAGCGTTGCGAACACTTAGGCCCCTCGTCGCTTTTGCACTTGGGCGATCATCGCCTCGTGCACGAGAACATTTTGCGCTCGGTCCGGTACCTTCGCGACGATTACCGTGACGCCATCGTTGGAGAGACCCTTTTCGATCTCGGTTCGAAGCTCGATGCGCGTGTGTACGGGCAGCGCCCGATAACCAAAAGCTTCCGCCACCTCCACGAGGTCGTGCGCTCGACTCGTACCAAAGAGAAGTTCGAAACGGTCCTCGTCAAGTTCGCCCGCTGCTTGGGGAAGAAAGGAGAATATCCCCCACCGCGGTTGTCATTGACGACGAGCACGCACGTCCTCCGTTGGGTCCAAGTCCGTCGACGAGGCCGGACACGTCATGGAGCATTGTCAGGTCGCCGACCAATCCAATTCCGTTCGAGCCGGCACATACGCCAAAGACCGTCGACACGACCCCATCAATTCCGTTGACACCTCGATTGGAGAACGTAGCGCTACGTCGCGTTCCCGCCCACCATTCCACGTCACGCACCGGCATCGACGACCCAACCACGAGCGCGGCGTCGTGTTGTGAAGCGATATCAACAACAACGCGCGCGACCATTGGTTCGTTCAGCTCATCCTCGTCATGCTCGAGCGAACGCAGGATCTCCCCGCCGCTTGGGACGCTCGAATCCATTCCTTTGCGTAGTGGGGATTAGCTCGCATCTTGGCACTGTCGCTTCGCGGTAGCCCTTCGAGCGTTTCGCTCACGACGCCATCGGGGTCCGCCAGGTTCCGCAGCCATCGAGCGCAATCACCGGTGAGCGCCATTGTCGGATTCGCTCCATCAGAACCTGGACGCCGGCAAGGCGCCCAAAACGAATCACGAGATCGGGGCGATGCGCCTGCGCGAAACGGTCGTCGCGCAACAAAAAGGTCCGCGTACGCCAGAGATCCTGACACGTCGCATCGCCAATCACCACCCAGTCGAGCTCGCGACACGTCGATAACCGACGAGTCAACACCAGCTCCCACGACCGCGAGTACCGACTGTGAATTGACGACCAAGGACGCGGCAACGGGATTCTTTGGAGTGCGAAATCGCCACGGTCCTTCATCTCTCGATGGTGGCAATTCTGACGCCTGGCCCATCAAGGGTTCGACGAAGGCAGTGTTCGCGTCGGAACGGGCCCGGGCAACGACTGATCTCCTCGTGCGACGAGCCAGAGCCGACTCGCAAGACTGCGCCAATGTTGGAGGCGTACGCATGCGCGACGCCCGGCTCTTCGAACAAGCGAACGGCGCCTCCGTACAACTCACGCTGATTGATGGTCTGAGGGGCACCCACGCCGTGTAACTCCGGTGGACGGTCCGCGGTAACCACGATTAATGGCACGTTGGCGGCGTCGGCCTCACAGACCGCAGCGTGCGACTCAGCCGCTGCCGTACCGCTGGTCATCACGACAACAACGGGCAATTTGGTGGCGAGAGCGCCGTCCAATCGCAAAGAACGCGGCACTTCGCTGGTCGAGACGAACGTGAAGTTGCAATTCACTTCGATTCGCGCAGGCGAGCGCCAGCGGCGTCGAACGCGATCCAGGACTGATGACGACGTCACGAAGCCCCGCACGGATCCACTCGTCGAACAACGTGCGGCGAAGGTGGCCTGCACGTCGCTCTGGCTGGGACGCTTCCTTGCAATGCCACTCCTCAGTTACGAACGTCATGGTTCGGGTCCGTTATTCGTCTGGTTGCATGGATTTACCCAGACGCGCACTCGGCCCCATCGGTTTCGTTCCATCTGGCAGGAAGTCACGAACTGCTGATCGTCGACTTGCCGGGTCACGGTGAATCGCAGTCAATCCACGCCTCACTCCCGGAAACCGCCGAACTCCTGTTGGGCATCTTGCCCGAGAGCCCGTATTCGTTGGGGGCTATCCTACGGAGCACGCGTCGCACTCCACCTCGCGTTGCAACATCCCAATCGTGTGAACGCCTGGTCGTGCTCAGTGCGACGCGAGGCATTGCCAGTCTCAGCGAACGAGAAGGAGGACGAGTGAACGAGATAACGAACTCGCCAAGCGAATTGAACGCATTGGCACCCAAGCGTTCTTAGACGAATGGCTGGCCCGACCGATGTTTACGTCGCTGGTCAAGGATCCTCTCGAGCGATCGGCGAGGAGCGAATCGGGCTCAGGTCTCGCCCGCGTCGTTCGTACGAGTGGGACGGGAACTGCAGGAATTCCTCGAAAGACGCCTCGGAACATTGCCGATGGACACCCTGTGTCTCGCCGGGGCACTCGACCTGGAGTTCGCCAGTGAGGCCATCTCCTTCGCCGAAGCAATCCCCCGTGGCAGTGCTCAGCTCATTCGAGATGCTGGGCGCGCCGCCGCACCCTCGAGCAGCCCTCGCTGGTGGCCCAGAGCGTCATCGATTTTCTTGCGGCGCCGAGCACGTAGGAACGTAGCGAACGTTAACCCGCAGTGTTTCCTCGACGAGCCACTGAGTCGACCGTTACCGCCGCGAGCAAGACAATGGCGATGACCACGTATTCAACGGCCACACTCACTTTGCAACAAGGCCATGCCGTGTAGATAACTGCGATCACGAGACCTCCAATGACCGCGTGGACCATTTTTCCTCGTCCACCCATCAAGCTCGTCCCAGCCGATGACTGCAGAAGCCACGGCGTACAACACGTAGGTGCCACCGGGAATCGCGTCAGAGGAATCCCCCCGAGCCATGAGGTGTACAACAGTCCCGGCAACTCCTGCAGTGAAGCCCGCGGAGAGCGAACGCCATGAGCCGGTAGAAGTTGACGTTGATGCCGGCACGACGAGCGGCCTCACGTCCCGCCATGGGGTAGAGGATAACGACCAGCTCGAGTCTTAGTCAGAATGAACGTTCCACCGAGGACGATCGCCACGTCTATTGGAATTGCGAAAGGCATACCGCGAATGACCGCGAACGATAAAACGGTCCGTATTAAAGACGAGACCCAGGATTACCCCCGCAACCACCATGACGACGACCTTGGCCACCGTGAAATACACCGACCGGTACGCCAATCCGCTCAGCGAGGATTCCGATGACTGCGCAACATGAACGCGCTGCCAAAGATGACGAGGGCGGCAATAGAGATCCACGTCCACAATGGAGTGAAGTTGGCATTGACCAGGTCGTACAGGATTTTTTCTTGCACGGGAACGGTACCGCCCGCATTCTCCTTGTCGACAAGAAAAATCAACACGCCCTGCCAGCCAAGGAAGAAGGCCAAGGTCACGATGAACGAAGGGAGTATCAAAAACACCGCGAGAGCTCCCGAGAGCAACTCGATACCCGTCGTCGCGGTAAAGCACGAGTAAGAACGCTACGAACCACGGCCAATGGAAGTGCGTATCGACCAGGATGGTGGCGACCGCGGCACCCATGGCGGCAACGAAGCCAATAGAAAGATCAATCTCACCTAAGAGCAAGACCCAAATTTCCGCCATGCCGAGCAGAATGAAAATCGTCGCCTGAATGAAGAGATTGGTTATGTTTCCGGCGGTGAGAAAAACCGAATTTCGGATGTAGAAGTAAATGACGAGGGCCGCGAGTCCGAGCAGGACAGGAAGCAGTCCACTGTCGCCTTGACGCAGCCCAACGATCATCGCACGGAATTCGAGATTCCCGGAACGTTGTACTACATCGTGCGGTGAGTCGTCTTCACTAGGGACCTGGGTACGAGGAAGCTTTGGACGAGGGGCGAGCAAACTAGAAACCTTTCAAACAATGAGACGATTTCGCGCCCATGGTCGATCCCGTGGTAATCAACTCCACGGCGCTCGTGGTGTCGTACATCGAAATCGGACCGCTCGACAATTGATCCCAGGTACATCACCGCAATTCGATCAGCCACAGCGAAAACATCAGAGAGGTTGTGCGAAATGACGAGGACGCTGATGCCTCGAGACGCCAAAGTCTTGATCAGCGCGAGGACCTGGGCGGTCTGGGTGACACCTAACGCCGCCGTAGGTTCGTCGAGTATCACGAGCTTCGATTCGCGCATGACCGCTCGTGCCACCGCCACCGCTTGGCGTTGTCCTCCCGAAAGTGATTCGACACGTTGGCGCACCGATTTCACGGTGGAAACCGCGAGGTCCTTCAACGTCTGAACCGTCGCGAGTTCCATTCGAATCTCGTCGAGCAGCCCATACTTCGTTTCTTCCATTCCAAGAAACATGTTTTGCACGATGTCGAGGTTGTCGCACAGTGCGAGGTCTTGGTACACCGTCGGCGATGCCCAGTTCGCTCGCGGCGCGTGGCGTATGAATGTGGACCTCGTTACCTTCCCAGTACATCGAACCACCCGAAGGCGCCCAAATTCCTGAGATCGATTTAATTAAGGTCGATTTACCAGCGCCGTTGTCACCAATCAGCAGCGGTCACCTTGCCACGATAGATATCGAGATCGACGTTCACCATTGCCTGCACTGCGCCAAAGGACTTGGATACACCTCGCAGGCTCAACAGTGCCTCAGACGACGGAGCCCCCACTCCCGATTCGTTGACCCGAGAACCACTTGCTTCAGCGGCTTCGGTGTTCAATGAATCGGGAGTGGGGGTCAACGTCGCTACTTGTTACTTAATGCCGTACGTCTTGCAGTCCGCGGCGTACGTTGGCTGCTTCGAGCCAGCGACGGTCGGAGCCGTGTTCGTGCAAATCTGAGACTGGCGTCAGCCACTTTTGGGCAATGATCGTGCTCTCAATCTTTGATGCCGTGACCCACAGCGTGGTCTCAAGTACCGCAGGTACCGACTTGTATTGGTTGATCGTCGCGTTCGGGTCAGTGACCGTTGCGTTGACTAAGCCCTTGGGAGGCTTCACACCAGCGCGAAGGTACAGCGCCAAAGCAGCGGCGGCCTGAGCCTCTTCGTAGATCGGCTTGTACACGGTGCCACACTGGTAGCCAGAAATGATGTTCTGGAAACCGGTCGGGGTCGCGTCTTGTCCCGTGAACGGAATCTTGTCCGGTCCAAGTCCCTTGGTCTGCAAGTACTGGATGATTGGTGCAGCGTTCTCGTCGTTTGGCGTCAGGACCGCGTTGATTGACGGGTTGGCCGTGTAGGCACCCTCAAAGTCGGTCAGCGCTTGGCTCGGCGTCCACGTTCCAACACTCTCGTTGGTCGTGTTCGCACTTCCCTTGGCGCCCTCACCCGGTGAGTAACCAGCGGCCTTCAACACCGCGTTGTAACCCTGGCCGAACAACGTTGCGTTGTTGTCGGTGGGCGAGCCGTACATCACGAAGACGTGAGGCTTGGCCACTTTCCACGAGGCGATGCACGCGGTCAGACCTTGACCCAGCTGTGTTCCGACCGTCACGTTGTTAAAGCTCACGTAATACGCACGCTGACCACCGAGTGTCAAGCGGTCGTAGTCAATGACCTTCACACCGTGTGATGCGGCGTAGGCCTCCACAATCTCACCCGTGGTTGAGTCCTCGGGGTCGATGATGAGCACCTTGGTGCCGTTCGCGATGTCACCTACGGCGTCGGTGTAGAACGTGTTGTCACTTCCACCCCCGTTTTGGATGACGTAGTCGCTCGACTTCAACCCAGCGGTGCTGAGCGCCAATTTCATCATCGGTGCGTCAAAGTCAACGTAACGAGCCGAACTCGTGGTGTCGGGCAAAATCAGGGCAATCTTGCCCTTGCCTTCGGCGGCCACGCTCTTAAGCAGCTTCATTGTTGAAAAATTCTGCTGGAACCCCGACGCCGACACGGTCGCCGACGACGCTCCTGCATTGCTCACGCTTGGCAACGCCGCGGCAACGAAACTGCCCACTAGCGCTACGGCTGCGAGAGCCCTCCCAGTTCTAAACTTCATTCCCCCACCTCTTTCGGATCCTCGGACCACTTTGAATTTGTTCACTTCTGTAATCGGAGACCACGTAACCTCGGCTCCAGTTGTCGAAGTTAGCACCGCACGTCATGTCATGTAACAAGGATGAAACAAAGACAGAACGTCGAAAACACAAAGAATTAAGCCATTTCTATCTGCCCCACCCTCAGCGAACGTACTCGGTGACCCGTCAATCAAGCGAATCAGACAACGGGTTAGCGAGTGACGAAGAACGTAACAACCAGGACCGCACCAAGTGCCACTTGGGCTCGAGCGGTCTCCTTTAGGAGCGGCAGTAGCGCTCGTCCAGCACGCGCGGAGAAGACCCATCGCAGCGGGCGTAAGAAAATTACGAGTGCGAAGAGGGCGACGAGTGCCTCGCCACCGGTGGCGAGGCCCACAATGATGCCGACCACGCATCCAACGTAGAGCCACGATGCGTTCGTTCTGCCAAGACGTGCGGCCAGCGTGCGTTTGTGCGATTTTTGATCATTTTCAATGTCACGTAGGTTGTTCGATTCCAAGAGCGCACACGCCATGAATCCCGTCGCGACGCCAAAAGACCACGCCGCACTCGGAATGTTTCGGTGTTGGACAAAGGTGGTCCCCACCGTCGCGACGAAACCAAAGTAGAGCAGTACGAAGAACTCACCAAAGCCGTAATAACCGTAGGGCCGAGGTCCTCCGGTGTAGAACCATCCGGCGAGAATCGCACTCGCTCCGATCGCCACGAGCCACCATGTCGAGCGTGAGGCGAGGATGAGTCCCGTCACGCCGGCGAGTGCGAAGAAAGCAAATGACGCGTTGCGCACACTCGAAGCGCGCACCAGGTGTGAAGCGGTCAGTCGAAACGGTCCCACGCGTTCGTGGTCGGTGCCACGAACGCCATCGGAGTAATCGTTCGCGTAATTCGTCCCAATTTGCAACGCCAACGCGACGACCACACAAAGGCTCGAGTTGAGCCACTCGATGCTCGCGGGGCGAACGAGTGAAGCACCAACTGCGACGGGCACCAATGCGGCGGGAAGCGTTCGGGGTCGTGCCGCGAGCATCCATCGCCGATACGGCCCGGTCGATTCGGTCATGGACGTTTGGGAAACCGTGAAAAGTCTGGCTTTCGGTGCTCGACGAAGGCATTGCGACCCTCTTGACCTTCTTCGGACATGTAAAAGAGCATCGTTGCGTCGCCCGCCAACTGTTGCACGCCCGCGAGACCATCATCAGCGGCGTTGAAACCCGCCTTGAGCATGCGAAGCGCAATGGGTGACAACGTCAAAATTTGACGACACCAGGCAATCGTCTCACTTTCGAGGTCTTCTAAAGCGACGACGGTATTTACGAGGCCCCAGGCGAGAGCCTGGGCAGCATCATATTGGCGACAGAGGAACCAGATCTCCTTGGCTCGCTTCAGGCCAATGGTGCGCGCGAGTAATGAGGATCCGTACCCACCGTCAAAGGAACCGACCTTGGGCCCCGTCTGACCAAACCGGGCGTTGTCGGCGGCAATAGAGAGGTCGCACACCAAATGCAAGATGTGACCGCCGCCAATGGCGTAGCCGGCAATTTGGGCAATCACCGGTTTTGGCAACCGTCGGATCTGAATCTGAAGGTCCAAGACGTTCAAGCGACCAACGCCGTGCTGAGCCACGTCGTCGTCGCCGATATAGCCATCGTCACCACGGATCTTTTGATCGCCGCCAGAACAAAACGCATCCGGACCGGCGCCCGTCAAGATGATCGCACCGACGCTGATGTCATCACGAGCCATCTCGAAGGCTCGCGAGAGTTCAAAGAGTGTCTGTGGACGAAAAGCGTTTCGTCGTTCGGGCCTATTGATGGTGATTCTCGCTATGCCGTCAGCGACTTCGTAAATGATGTCGTTAAAACCCTCAGTGCGTTTGAACTGGGGCATTGGCCACGAACGAAATTCCTCGACGGGATCTATCGGCGCTCCATGGATGACGGTATCGGACATGGCTTCCACGCTACCGCTCGATCAAACGGGAGCCATCAACACGCCCGGTGCCGCGCGATCCCCCGGTCGCTCATCGTGGGATTGCAAGCGTTCATGCAACGTTGCGCGAGCGTCGGCGAACGCGGGGTCGTCGATGCGATTGACGCGCTGCAAGGGATCGTCGACGAGGTCGTACAATTCGCCCTCGCTTCCGTCGTGCATGGTGCCGGGGCGATACTCGGTGTACAGGTATCGCTCGGTCAGTATCGAGCGAACGTGCACCCCGACACCAAACAGTTCCGAATCCCACTCGGTGACAGTGGCGTCGAATCCCCGCGCCTTGGCTTCATCGTCATCTTGGGGCAGCGAGCCCGCCTCGACCCACGCAGGCGCCGGCTGACCCGCGACGTGTAAGAACGTGGCCGCCAGTGATACGAGGCTTACTGGTGACTTCACGACGCTCGGAGCAATCTTTAACGTCGGTGCGGGACGCCAGATGAGTGGCAGACGCATGAGCGCGTCCACGTGATAAGGGCCCTTGAAGAGAAAACCAAAATCACCCTGAAACTCCCCGTGGTCGGTAGTGAAAATGATGTCGACGTCATTCGCCCATCCCTTATTATCAATCGCACGAAGCACCCTTCCAATCGCTTCGTCAATAAGTTCAACTTCAACGGCGTTCAGTGCGTTAACTTCACGCACCTGGTCGGGCGTGAGTGTTGCGGGAACCCACTTCGCGGGAGCTTCATAGTTCGACACCAAGCGACCGTCATACCAAGCTCGCCAGTGACGCGCCTTTTGGTCAATGACGCTTTCGCGCTCCGCCTGGTTCTCGATATAACCAGCGGGCAGGTCAACGTCTTTCCAGGGAACTCGACCAATCTCTGACTTGGGTGGATCCCACGGATGATGAGGATCGGGAAAGCTCATCCAACAGAACCAGTCCTGATCGTGGTCTTGGTCCTCGAGCCAGGAGATGGTCCGTTCGGCGACCCAATCGGTGTGGTACCAATCTTTGGGCACATCATTGAATTTCACTTGAGGGGCATCAGTGTCTCCGCCGCCCGCCGCATTCACGTTCAGTTCGCCATCGACGACTTGGTAGAAACCCTTCAGCGCTTCGGGGTGTTCGGTGTTCATCCATCGTGCGTAATGCAGCGGGCCCATCACACCGTGGGTCGCGAATTCGAGATGGTCAAATCCACGGTGCACACCGCGTCGGCCATCGAACCATGGCTGTTCGATGGTCGGGATTCCAAGACTGGCGAGTGAATTCTCCGCGAACCGGCCAAAAGGATCCATGAAGGGCTCAAAATGTGCCTTGCCGATGAGCGCGGTCGCGTAGCCGGCGTCATGAAGGTTCTCGGCGACTGACGGTGCGTCAATCGCGAGGGGAACTCCATTCATCCAGGCCCCGTGGGTCGAGGGAAATTGACCCGTAAGCATCGACGCGCGTGAGGGCATGCAGACCACTGAAGTTGGTTGACACCGTTCGTAGCGGATACCTTCTCGAGCCAGTGCATCGAGCACGGGCGTTCGAGCCAAGGTGCCGCCATTGACTCCCAGTGTGTCGTAACGCTGCTGGTCCGTTGTTATGAATAAGATTCGTCGACCCATGTTCCTCCTAGGAACCTTCCGCAATTCGCTTGATTTCCTTCAACGCGCCGAGTGTCCCGCCAGCGACGATGAGTGCCAACGTGTCGGGTTCGGCGCTCGTTGAATAGACACACAGCGTGTCGTTCGTTCCGATTTCGATGACGTCAATCACACCTAAGTGAAATTTGTAGACCGGAGAAGTAATGCGATAAGCGAAGCGTCGAAGGATCGAATCGTTGGTCAAGATCTCCTCGGGCATTTCCAGACCAATGTGAGTCGTGATAACCCGCTTGTTCCCTTCAACCGTGCACGAATCAATGCCGGGGAACCATTCGGGAATGCTCTCGGGCTTGGTCACGATCGCCCAAACGTCGTCTGGTGAGGCATTGATTCGAATTTCGTGTCGAAGTGACGCCACTGCTCTTCCCCGTTTCTCCCCAAACTAGTCGCGAGCACGTAATGTCTCGTTGTGCAAGCTCTCGTCGCCCTAGACCTGCCACTTGGTCCGGGTCTCGAAGACGCGCTTCGTACGTGCGTTCAAGCACGACAAGCATTCTGCGTTCTCGATCAACGGGTTTCGTTACGGCGTCGCGAACTTGAGCTACGAACACTCGGTGCAACGCACGTACGCTCCGTCGAGGGGACCCGATCACTCGACGGAGGGGCCATGGTCGACGATGAGATTGGCCTGGTGATGTTGACCTCGGGTTCGAGTGGATCGCCCAAAGCCGCCGAGCTGACGTGGACGGCCCTGGAACTCAGTGCCACGATCACCGAACGCGCCTTACGTGGTTCCGAGCCGTCGACGTGGTTTCCTTGTCTGCCACCCAACCACATTGGGGGCCTCGCGGTGATCTTGCGCGCGGTCCTTGGTGATGCTCGACTGACTTGGACCGATTCGAGCGACTTCGCGGGTGCACTGAAGCAAGGGGCAACCCACGTCGCGCTGGTGCGCGCGCAACTCGCCCGCCATGACGTGACTGGCTTCACGACCGTACTACTCGGCGGTGCTCGCCCACCGTCACTCGTCGCGACCAACGTCGTTTCGACCTGGGGTATGACCGAGACAGGTTCGGGCGTGGTCTATGACGGTCGTCCCCTTGACGGTGTGGAAATTGCCAGCGTCGAAGGCGAGCTCATTGTTCGCTCCCCGACTCTCTTTCGCTCGTATCGCACAATGCCGCGACCGTTCACGATGGGGCCGGACGGGAAACGCGATTGGTTCCCAACGGGTGACGCGGGCGAAGTCGCTAACGGCATCGTGCGTGTGTTTGGACGCCTCGACTTCGTCATCAATTCAGGCGGAGAAAAGATATGGCCAGAAGATCTCGAGGCGGTGTTGGCCAACGTCGCTGGGGTCAAGGACGTCGCGGTTTCAGGCGTGGATGATGATCAGTGGGGTCAGCGTGTCATTGCCTTCGTGGTCGGCGACGATCCCGGACTCGACGTTCGAGTCCGCGAGGCGGCCGAAGAGCACATCGGTCCGTGGGCCAAACCCAAGGAGATTCGATTCGTAAAGTCCATTCCGCGCACGAGCAACGGGAAGATTCGCCGGGGGGAACTTGCGTCTCTTTAGCCAACGCCACCCGTTGGTTGGTTCGTCGTGCCGCCGTCGACCACGATGACTTGACCCGTCAACCACGAAGCATCGTTACTTACCAAGGCAAGGGCGATGGATGCAATGTCTTCCGGTTCGCCGAGTCGTCCCAGAGGAATATGTCGTGCGACGTCGGCTTCGTGTTCTTCCCATAATCCGCGGGCGAGCTCAGTGCGAACAAGGCCCGGGGCAATGGCGTTCACGCGCACGCCAGGCGCGAGTTCCCACGCGAACTGCTTGGTCATATGGATCACCGCAGCCTTGGTGACGCTGTACCACCCCACGCCAGGTTCTGGCCCGAACCCTCCAATGGACGCGATGTTCAAGATTGATCCGCCATGGGCCTTCATCCACTGATGCCACGCTGCTGCGGTGTGGGTCACGATGGACGCTTGATTCACCTCGTAGGTTTTTTGCATCTGGGAGTCACTGATGTCTACCAGCGGACCAAAATACGGATTCGTTGCGGCGTTATTGACCAAGATGTCCAACGAACCAAACGAATCGATGGTCACCGCCACCAGTCGGTCGGCCTCCGCGCGACTGCCAACGTGGGCAACCTCGGCACGTACGTGTTCCGTGTCGGGAAACGTGGCCAACGCCTCAGCCAGATTTTCCGCGCGCCGAGATGATATGACCACGTTCGCACCGGCCGCGACGAAGTGTTTCGCGATCGCGAGGCCGATGCCTCGACTTGCGCCGGTTATGAGTGCGGTACGTCCGTCAAGGGTTGAGGTCATTGGCTGATACTAGAACCTGCATTGCATCGCGCTGCTGCAGGTGAAGCACCACGAGATTTGAAGCGCGAAGGAATCTCGACCGAGGACACATACATCATTTCGAACACCTCACGTAGGTGATACTGGGTGGTATCAATCTGGATCGTACGAATTCAAACTGATCCCGGGAATACCCACGTCGACTCGAAACATCCGACCAGCGCGAGGCTGTTGTGCGAGCTCCGCGTCACTCAATCCTTCGCGCGCCGTCGTAATGAAGAGTGTCGTTCCCGTCTCGCCCCCTAGGGCACAACAAGTCGGTCTCGTGACTGGGAGCGACACCGTCGCCAAGAGTTCACCCGAAGGCGATAGACGGCGAACCTCCGATCCGTCCCACATGGCCACCCAAAGCGCGCCCTCGGCATCGACACACAAACCGTCTGGGGTTGCACCGTCGGGCGAATCAAAGCTACGGATCAGCTTGCGATCGTGAACGCCCCCAGCCGCGTCAACGCGGAACGAGTAGATCGCCCTCGGTCCACTATCGACGTAGTACATCGTGTCTCTGGTCGGACTCCAGCCAATGCCATTAGAAACGGTCACGTTGTCAAACACCACTGATGCATCGTTGCCTCGTACGTATGAATAGAAGCTGCCGGCCCCTTGTGAAATGTCAAAGGCCATGGAACCAATGAGGAAATGACCCCAAGGGTCGGCAGCTCCGTCATTCATTCGAACGTGGGGCCAGTGGTGCGCCTCGGGTGATGCCAGTAGCGTGAGCCTCGCCGGATTCGCGCAGATGTCCGATCGAATCGTTAAGACCAATGATCCAACCATCACTTCGATTCTTATAGGGCGCTAGCGCGCTCAAAAACCCCTCGACGTGTTGGGTGGCACGAAGAGTCAATCCCGATTCACCATCAGTTGCCACGATAGAAATTTCCATTGAGAACGTCAACCCAGTAGAGCTCACTGCGGACGTCATCCCAGCGACAACATTCACCGAGTTCGCAGGTTACGTCGAGTTGCGTATCGGCCTCGAACTCTTGCATTGCTGACCTTTCCGGAGTGGGTTGGAAGCGTCACGCCGCCAAACTAACTATCGCACGAGAAGTCCTCCGAGTGATTTCTCAACACCAATGAAGACGAGCCGTGGTTCGCATTACGTTGGTCGCGTCAGTGGATCAACGTACACCTAGATTGTGATGCCCAACTCCCTTGGCCTCACCGACGCCCTAAGCATCACGTGGATCCTTCGGCGAGCACTCGATCCATCGTGTCCATGATTGCCACTGTTTCATCCAAGGGCATCAAATGACTCTCCTTCAGATTGGAACGGACGCATCGTGCCACTTCTCGTGCCTCATACTGCATGCCGCGGCCTTGAGTCTCGAATTCGAAACGTTGGATAGTTCCATTCCTTTGAATCAATGAAAAAGAAGTCGGAGCATAGAAAGGCCCGTCGATTTCGATGTCGAGCTTTCTCGCCGGTGACACAAGCTCGAGTAGCGCTGCGCGCTCGTGACGTGCACGTGAGAACCGAGTGAGCCCCGCTTTCGTAACCAAACAACATTGAAGTCTGCCCATCCACTCCCGTGAATGCAGGGTCAACCAACGTCCGTATTCGCGTTGGTGTTCCAAGAATCATCGACGCGAACGAGACCGGATACACGCCCAAATCAAGCAGCGCACCACCTCCGAGTTCCCTCTTGAAGAGTCGAGATTCGGGGTCTGATTCAAAATACTGTCCATGATCGGCTTCAACACTCACGATGGGTCCCAGCGCACCTTGGGCAATGAGATCACGAAGTGCGAGCACGTGTGGGAGGAATCTCGTCCACATCGCCTCCATCAAGAAAAGTCCCCGATCTCGAGCGCACGCCACAACTTCTCGAGCCTCGGCTCCGTTCATGGTGAAAGCCTTCTCAACGAGAACGTGCTTGTCGTGTTCGAGTGCGAGTAGGGCATTGTCGCGGTGCATTGGATGAGGTGTCGCGACGTAGATGGCGTCGACTGCTTCGTCTCGGACCAATTCTTCGTACGAACCATATCGCTGCTTCACGTCGAATTGGTCTGCGAAGGAGTTCGCCGAGCTAAGAGTCCGCGAGCCAATCGCCACAACGCGACCGTCTCCGCTCACGTTCAGATCCGCAGCAAACGCCCGGGCAATCCGACCCGTACCGATGATGCCCCAACGAAACGGCTCCGTCATGTCCACCTCCTAGCGCAGCCGCGACTGCGTACGGTGTCGAGCGTACTCAGGTATTGCAACTGTTGAATGGTGAAACCGCTCGAAATAGATTGAGTTGATGACGGTCCCCGATTCGTTTTACCCGAGCGTCGCTCGAGACTTTGAAACGACGTTGCGCAAGGTGCGAGATGATCAGTGGCACCTGGCGACTCCCTGCGAACTCTGGGACTGCGAACAACTCGTGCGCCACGTCATTGACACCCATCAACGGGTCACCGCCACGATTACAGGAGATACGCCGTCATTTGAATCTGGACAGGACCTCTTGGCTGTATGGCAGAGTTCGCACGCTCTCGTCCTCGAGCTCGTGAGCGACGAGAGTGTGGCAGCGATGTTGGTGCACGGGGTGGGACGCGAACAATCATTTGCCTCCTTGGTCGGTGGACTCTTGACGTTCGACACCTTGTGTCACTCGTGGGACCTCGCTCGAAGCATCGGCGCCGATGAGCAGCTCAATGCAGAGGCTGTTGCGTACGCCCACCAAGCTCTCGCCGCGGTAGGCGACGCCATCCGATCGCCCGAGGGCTTCGGACCCGCGATCACTCCGAGCGCCGGTGCTTCTGAGCAAACTCGCTTCCTGAATTATCTCGGACGACGGGTCTGATCCACCTACCGTCCACTTTCGTGGCGCGTCGCTCCGCGGTTCGCTAGGCCCCAGCGTGGCACCACTTTCAACGCCGAAGCTGGTGTCACACGTGGTCTGACCAAGTCGTCATGGCCATTAGACAAAGTGGGTGAAAAGTTCTCAATACCCAGGGCGACGAGACTGTTGAAATATGACGACGCACGCACGCTCCGCTGACCTCGACGTTTTGATTGGCCTTGATTTCTTCGAGCCAAGATCGCGCCACAGTGATCACTGCGACCCCGGAGCATGATGCCACTCCTGAGGGATTCCATGCTTCAATTGGGTTCGCCCTACCTACGAGATCACGCAACTAACCCTGTCGACTGGTGGAGTTGGGGTGACGATGCGTTCGAGCGGGCTCGAACGTTGGATCGACCAATCTTCTTGAGCATCGGCTACGCCTCGTGCCATTGGTGCCACGTCATGGCCCACGAATCATTCGAGGACCCCTCGATCGCGATGCTCTTGAACGAGTCGTTCATCGCCATCAAGGTCGACCGGGAAGAACGACCCGATATCGATGCGATTTACATGGCGGCCACACAGGCGCTCAGTGGTCACGGAGGATGACGCCCATGTCAGTGTTCTTGACGCCCGACGGGCGCCCATTTATGGCGGGCACGTACTATCCCCCAACGGATCGGCACGGCCAGGTCAGTTTCTCGCGTCTGTTGCGTGCGATGACGGACGCCTGGTCACATCAACGACCCGCCGTCGAAGAGCAGGCCGAGCAACTTCTGCTGGCAATGGACCGAGATGTTTCGTTCGTTGATCATCTTTCTCATGACGCCGCACCGTTTGATCTCGCCGAGGTGCCGGACACGATTGCGCGACGAATCAGTTCGCGTTGTGACGAGATGGGAGGATTCGGCGGCGCACCAAAATTTCCTCGTCCTAGTTACGTGGAAGCTCTCATCGACTTCGACGACGTCGAGGCGCGAAATGCCGTCGAACAAACCTTGGACGCGATAGCCGGTGGATGATGACCACCTTCGAGGAGGTTTTGCTCGATACAGCGTCGACGCTGAGTGGCACGTACCTCATTTCGAAAGATGCTGAGTGATCAAGCACTCCTCGCGCGAACCTACCTTCGGGCGGGTCGAATCATCGGCGATGATCACGAGTGGCTCGACGTTGCCTCGACACGATGCGTTTCGTACTTCAAGACCTCAGACGCGAAGACGTCTTTTGTTCGTCACTCGACGCTGACGCGGCGGGAGTCGAAGGGTCGCACGTCACCTGAACCCCTGAGGAAATCTCTCGCGTCCTAGCCGATCACGACCTCGGGATTCCACGACCAATCGCGTCCTAAGGCGTTACCGGATTAGTTCACCCGGACTATTTGAGGGTCGCTCCATCCCTCGACTCAATGACGGCGAGACGTTCACCGCACCGCGCGACCTGAAAGCGTCTCTCGTTGCACTTCGTGACTCCCGGGCACTACGCCCTCAACCGTCACGCGACGAGAGAGACTATTCTCGAGTGGAACGCAATGTTCGCTTCGGCGCTATTGCAATCCAACGTCTCGTCATTCGTTCAAGTGGGAGCGCGAACCCTCGCCGCACTCCACGAGTCGCACTTTTCGTCAGGTGTGTGGTGGCGAACTGAACAACGAGAAGCCCTCGCCAGCGCTAGCGACCTCGGCTGGTTACTCGATGTTCACCTGGACGCCTTTGAGGCAAGTGGCGACGACGTGCACCTTGGCATGGCCCGAGCGATTGGCGACTATCTTCTCGCGCACTATTGGGACGGCAAGATACCGACGACTCGGGCACCTCACGAAGGTGGCGGCTTCTTCTCGTCAAGCGACCACGCCGCGAATTTGATCGTGCGACCAAAGGAACTCTTCGATGGCGCCACTCCTTCATCGCACGCAGTCGCGTGCCGAGCGTTCGCCCGATTATTTCTTTGCACCGGAGACGATGGCGCACGATGCGTCGCGGAGCGGTTGGTTGAATTGGCGAGTGCGGTCATTGCGTCACATCCGGCAGCGGTACCCGATCTCGTCCTCGCGTCTCGCTTCGTCCTCGAAGGAATCGAGATTGTGATTCCGGGCGATTCGAACCCCCTCAGTGAACACGTACGATCGTTGTCTATGTCCCATGCAGTTTTGATCACCGGCCACGGCTCTTCACCTCTCTTACGAGATCGCAAGGCAGGCCTCGCGTACGTGTGTCGACGGGGCGTTTGCTTACTACCCGCTTCGACGATTGAGCAGCTCGAGGAACGACTGAACGAGGTTGGCCTCTAGTGGCCTTCTCGCGTGATCCCTCGGCCAGGGCCCTCAAGAAGCTGGTTCGTCGCATGCCCCAGCGAAACACGATTGACCTGTCGGCTGGTTCCACGGTCTTCGGCCTCGTGCTTGGCTCGACAAACGAGACCACGACCGTCATTGACCTTTCGTCTCAGACAATCGTACGTTGGAGAATCCCCTGGCCCGACGACGTCGAGACCGACCTCGCCGCCTTTGACGTCGTCGAAGGAGACCTCGCTCGTGACATCGAACGCGACGACCTCGCCCAACCCGAGGCCGTGACCCTCCAAGACTTGCCGCGCCGCCTCGGCACGTATCGGGGACGACGCGTGCGAAGGTGGTTACAGAATCTCGCCAGCCCCGCCGATGGCCCGCTCTTTGGTTTCCGAGGTCCGAGTGCGCCGTACTGGGAATTTCGAGGTGAGCGACCCAGTGTCGCGCTCATCGCGGCTGATCGCGGCCCCCAGCTTCTTCGTCGTCATGACGACGGATCGACCTGGGTGCGTTTTGGATGGTTCGGCGACGATGTTTGGCTGTTGTGCGAGGACAGCCACGCCATTCGAACAATGGAAGCGACGCGACGTTCATCGCTCTCGGGAAAGGATCTCGCGGCAACGCTAGGGTTTCGCCCGTCGTACGTCCTCACCACGCTCTCTCAGCCTCTCGACGGCCACTGCTACAAGAGTTGCACGGGACTGTTGCCGCGCGGCTGATCTCTACTTCGGTAGCTTGCCCGAGGCCAGCGATTCGGCCATCGCCCAGCCAAAGACCACCAAACGCTGACCCTTTTCCGGTTTGAGACCCTTGAAGAACGTCTCGGCACCCTCAGGCACCGGACCTTTGGCGGCGCAGTAGTCAAGTCCGCCGACTGGACCTGGCGACACGGTCATGATGAAAGTCTGGTCGTCGATTGACTTCTCTGAACCAAAACGTTTCGCGAGGCGCCGTCCCCAAGCACGGTCCTCACCAGTTGGCTTATAACCAAGACGCGGCACCACGTCTTCGAGTCCCGCGAACGCCCGAAACCCGTCGGGCGAGGTGAGCCGAGAACCCAGGAGAACGTCCTCATCAGGAAAGGCCAAGAGTGCCCGACGAAACTGATCGTGCAGGATCGCCTTGAGCGTTTGATCGGACTTGGCGTTGCGATCAACGAGCAACAGGCCGACCAGAAGCGACGGAGTTCCCCCGATCCGCTCGAGCGTGCAAAACGAATATCCCCGCAGTTTGTTGCCTTCACGCGCGTGCGTGACCAAGACCCAGTCCTCACGCTGCTTGGAGAGAAAACCAATATCGAAGTTCGGTTCGCGGTCAACGCACAAATCAGCCATTTCGGCCAATTCAGCATCGCTTAGAGCAGTGGTGTCCTTCGTGGTCACGGTCATGGTCATAGAGCACCATTCTACGGGAGATGGCGACCCCAAAAAACCGCCTAGGCCTTAATGACGTTTCGACCAAATTCCGAACGTAAATCGGCGACCACACTGGCAATGTTGACGTTGAACGCGGGTCCCAATTTGAACGCCTTCCCCTCGGCACCCGTTTCGACGATGACCGGCGAAGGTCCCGGATACCGAGACAAGATGTCGCGCAGCACCCCAATTGACGTGGAGGTCAGGTCCTCGGGACGAAGCGTCAATCGAAGTTCGTCAATCCCTTTCTCCTTTCGCAAGAGTTCGACCTCGAGGGCACTAAATCTCAATTCTTCGTCTCGGTTATCGACTCGTATCTTCAACAACACGATGTTGTCCTTGGCGAGAAAACCACTGCAACGCTCAAAGGTGCGCGCCGAGAAGTTGACCTCGAGTGATCCACCGAGATCCTCGAGCACGGTTCGCGCGTACTGTTGTCCGGCCTTCGTCGTTCGAATCTGAACCTCGGCGAGTATGCCTCCGACCGTCACCGCTTTGCCCGTTCTCGCCAACTCTTCACCGCGTTCGCGAATGGAAAGGATCGCACCATCGGTCTTTTGGGCCAACGTTGCTTCGAGCTCGCGCAGTGGATGATCCGAAATGTACGTTCCCAGCATCTCACGCTCGAAATCGAGTTTGACGGGCTGTTCGAACTCGTTAGTGGAGAGCTCGATTTCGGTCCCTTCCCAGTCATCGCCGTCGCCCGTGTCCAAAGACGAGAACAACGTAGAAATGCCGAGACTAAGGTCCTTGCGCCGATTGAGCGTGACGTCGACGATCTCGTCAACCTTCAAGAGAAAGCCCAAACGCGTGACGCCCAAGGCGTCAAACGCGCCCGCCTTGATCAGCGATTCCATGGAACGCCGATTGAGAACCATCGGGTCAACTCGTCGCACGAAGTCATACACCGACGCGTAAGGGCCGCCCCGCTCACGCTCACTAACGATCTTTTCCACGAGGGCGTCACCCACGTTTCGAACCGCCGCCATGCCGAAGAGGATTGTGTTGTCCTTACTCGGACTCGGCGCGTATTCGCCAAAGGATTCATTGACGTTGGGTACGCCAATCGTGATGCCCATCTGGCGCGCTTCATTGAGATAAATCGATGCCTTATCCTTGTCGTCTCGAAATGAGGTCAGCAAGGCCGACATGTATTCAACGGGATAATTCACCTTGAGCCACGCGTTCTGGTAGCCAATGAGGCTGTAGCCATAGGCGTGACTCTTATTGAACGCGTAGTCAGCGAAGGGTTCGATCTTGTTGAAAATCGTTTCACCCAACTCGCTGCCGTACCCTTCGCGCTCGGCACCATCGACGAACTTTGCGCGTTGGGCTTGAATCATCTCGCGAATCTTCTTCGAACAGGCCTTACGCAGGTCGTCCGCCTCGGTCATCGAGAAACCGGCAATCTTGGTCGCCACGCGCATGATGTCCTCTTGGTAGATCATCAATCCGTAGGTCTCACCCAGATCTCTTCGAGATCTGGATGGTCGTAGCTCACGCTCTGGCGATGGTTCTTCCTGTCGGCGTAATCGTTGTGAACGTTTTCACTGAGTGGCCCGGGCCGATACAAGGCATTCAATGCCGCGATGTCTTCGAAACTGGTTGGCGCAAGGCGCCGCATGAGTTGGCGCATTTTGTCACCCTCGAGTTGGAAGACGCCGATGGAGTTGCCGTGGCGCAACATCTCATAGACCTTCTCGTCATCGAGTGCAACATTGTCGATGTCCAGATCGATTCCGTGACGGCGCTTTATGTGCTCAAGCGTGCGTTCGATGATCGCCAAATTTCGAAGACCAAGAAAATCCATCTTCAACAGACCAAGTTTTTCTATTGCCGTTGCTTCGTATTGGGTCACGATGGGCGCGTCGTCACTTGAACCATTCGTCGCACTCTTACGCTGGACTGGCACGTAATCGAGCACCGGACCTTTGGTGATCACGACCGCCGCCGCGTGGATCCCGTCTTGACGTCGCTTGTCCACGAATCCTTTGGCGACGTCAATCGAATGCTTCACCTCGGGATCGGCGTCATAGAGGGCACGTAGTTCTGCCGCTTCTGCGTAGCGCGATTCGTAACCCGCCAGTGGCGTGAAGCACGCTTCGAGCGGAAGATCCTGACCCATCACCAACGGTGGCATTGCTTTGGCAATCTTGTCTCCCAACTGAGGTGGATAGCCAAGCACTCGCGCCGCATCGCGCACCGCAGCGCGCGCTTTGATCGTCGAGAACGTGACGATCTGGGCTACGTGATCCGAACCATATTTTTCGGCGGCGTAACGAATCATGTCCGCGCGATACCGTTCGTCAAAGTCCATGTCGATGTCGGGCATCTGTCGTCGGCCAGGGTTCAAGAATCGTTCGAAGATCAGGCCATAGCGAATCGGATCGAGATCGACAATGCGTAAGCAGTACGCCACGCAGCAACCCGCCGCCGAGCCGCGACCCGGGCCGACGCGGATCCCCTCGTCACGAGCATGACGAATGAGATCCCAGACCACGAGGAAATAGTCGGAGAATCCCATGGTCGCCACCACCGACAACTCATACTCGAGTCGTTCGTGAACTTCGTCACTGAGATGCTCGCCGTATCGCTGGCGCGCCCCTTCGAAGCTGAGCGCGCGTAAGAGTCGGTCTGCCTCTTCCTTGTGCGTACCGCCGCGGTACTGCTCGGGAATTGGAAATTCGGGCAGCGCGTCATTGTCGAATTCGATTCGAACTTGCGCGCGCTCGGCAATTGCCAGGGTGTTATCGCACGCTTCGGGAATCTCACGAAACACGTAGCGCATTTCTGCGGCGGATTTCAGATAGTGCTGATCACTCTGAAATCGAAATCGATTGGGGTCCGCGACCAATGACCCGGTACCAATGCACAAAAGGGCGTCGTGCATTTCGGCGTCGCCGTGGCGAACATAGTGGAGGTCGTTGGTCGCGAGCAGCGGTGCCGCGAGATCTTTGGCGATGCGAAGCAGGTGTGGGTTGGTGCGAAGTTGCTCGGGAATGCCGTGGTCTTGCATCTCGATGAAGAAGTTCTCTCGTCCGAAGATCGTCTGAAGGCGACCAGCGAGTTCGAGCGCCTTGGCGTAATTGTCTTGGAGCAGCGCTTGCAACACAACGCCCCCGAGACAACCCGACGTCGCGATGAGCCCCGTCGCGTAGCGCTCTAGCAGTTCCCAGTCCAAACGAGGCTTGTAGTAGTAGCCCTCGAGGAACGCCATCGACGCGAGCGCGCGCAAGTTGTCATAACCAGTCGTGGACTCCGCGAGCAATGTCAAGTGGTGGTAGAGCTTCTGGCCACCTTCAGTTTCGCCTCCCGTATCGTCGATCTTGCCGCGTCGCGCCGGGCGATCGAATCGCGAGTTGGCCGCCATGTAGGCCTCAAGGCCAATGATGGGCGTCACGTCGAACTTGCGACACGTCTCGTAAAAATCAATGACCCCGTACAAATTGCCGTGATCAGTGATGCCAATGGCGCGCTGTCCGTCGGCCTTGGCGGCGAGAACCATTTCTTCAACGCGTGCCGCTCCGTCGAGCATCGAGTACTCGGTGTGGTTATGCAGATGCACGAAGCTCTCAGCCATCAGCTGATTTCTTCCTTTCGATGACGCACTCCAAATTACACGAGTGGCATTTGGAGACTAGTACGAAGGCCGCGAGCGGGGCCTAGAGGTAGGTTCCCGCCCGCGGTTCAGGACTGCCCGGGTTGAGTGAACGGTCGCGCATCTTTTCGAGCTGGGCGGCGGCGGCGGCCTGCTGGGCGAACAGTGACGCCTGGATCCCGTGAAAGAGTCCTTCGAGCCAGCCCACCAATTGTGCTTGTGCGATGCGAAGTTCAGATTCACTCGGAACATCTCCGCTGAAGGGCATCGCCATTCGAGAGAGTTCCCCACCGAGGTCGGGAGAAAGCGCACCGGAAAGTTCATGGATTGACGTCTCGTAGATCTCTCGCAGTCGGGTGCGGCCCGCTTCATCGAGTGGGGCGCTGCGAGCCTCTTCGAGGAGCGATTTCACCATCGAGCCAATGCGCATGACCTTGGCGGGTTGAGAAATGAAATCGGTCGCCTCATCATCACTGCTCGTCGCCGAGGTTTCCTCGCCCGGACCCATCACTTCATCGGGGTCAACGGTCACGTTGTCATTGATCTCTTCTGTCATCCCTGCAGTGTGCCAGATTCACGGCGCCCTTCGAACAATTCGCGCCGTCAGACCCCTAGATAGACTGCAGCGTATGAGGGTATCGACCAGAGGAGATTACGCGAGTCGGGCACTTTTGAGCCTTGCTTTGCGTGAGGACCATTCGATTCCCACCTCCGTGCGCGACCTAGCGGAGCGAACGGGCTTGCCACAGCCCTACCTCGAGCAGATCCTGCTCAGTTTGAAGGGCGTCGGTCTCGTACGCTCCAAGCGAGGTGTCGGGGGTGGCTACGTCCTGGCTCGTAGCGCCGAATCGATTACCCTCGCCGAAATCGTGGCCGCCGTTGATGGCCCCATCGTGGCGGGTGACTTTGGCGAACCACACCGCGACGGGGCTTGTGACCACGAAGGACAGTGCGTCCTCTTGGGGGTCTGGGCCGACGTGGGAAGCCACATGCGCGAACATTTGGCCAGTTTCACCCTCGCTGACATGGTCACTCAGGCCCGTGGCGGCCAAGTGGTCAAGCGAACTCACAGCGCTTAAGTCTTAGAAGCGACTTACTGGGAATTTGAAGCCTTGAAGTAGCTTTTACCTCGTGGTAAATTAGTTATGCGTCCATAGGAGAAATACAAAGGGCCCCGCGCTACGAATACAGAGAAACACCCGAAGGAGATCCAGTGAACACCACCCCCCGCCGTTCATCAGTGAATACCAACGACATGCTGGGGCTGCTCATGCGCGACCTCGATCGTTATCCAATGCCGAATTATGACGAACAGGTCGAACTCGCCAAGCGGGTCACCGCCGGTGACGAAGAGGCCAAGAAGCAGATGGTCGCGGCGAACCTGCGCCTGGTCCTGCACTGGGCGCGCCGCTACCAGGACCGCGGCGTCGAAATGGTCGACCTCGTCCAAGAAGGGACCTTCGGTTTGCTTCGCGCAGTTGAGAAATTCGACTGGGAGCGCGGCTTCAAGTTCTCGACCTACGCCACGTGGTGGATTCGCCAAGCCCTTCAGCGTGCCGTCCAACAACACGGACGCACGATCCGCATTCCTCTTGAAGTTGGTGAGCAACTCCAGCGCCTCGAAGCAACCACCGCGGAGTTAACGTCGATCTTCGGGCGCAAGCCAACCGACGATGAACTCACCGAAGCCACCGGCATGTCCAAAGAGGTTCGCCAGGGACTGCACGGCCTCGCGGGCGTCACGGCGAGCTTGGACCAACCAGCTTCATCGGATTCGGCGACGACACTCGGTGACCTCGTGGCACCGAGCCAACACGACTGGGTCGGCGACATCGAACAATCGATGATGGACAATCAACTTCACGGGGCCATCGAGAAACTGTCCGAACTGCAGCGAGAGGTACTGACACTGCGCTTCGGATTGAACGGCGCCACGCCGTTGTCCTTACAAGCGACCGCGACCAAGATGGACATCGGCGTTCGCCGGGTACGGCGCGCCGAAGAAGAAGCTCTCGAGATGTTGCGCGGTGACGCGGCCGTGCTCGCGACCCGAGAGAGCGCCTAGTCCACGAAGTCTTCGGGTACGAGGACTTTCAGATCGTCGGGAAGTTTGGCATTGACGACGATCCATTCGTCGCTTCGCGGATGGGCGAACGCGAGCGTGCGTGAATGGAGAAAGAAACGGTCTTCGGGCAGTCGTCGTTCTCGTCGATGCCCGTAACGAGGGTCATTGACGACCGGATGGCCAATGGTGGCCATGTGGACACGTATCTGGTGCGTGCGGCCGGTGTCCAGTTCGAGTCGCAACATCGACATGGCGTGAGGTTTGTCGATTCTGGTCAAAACTTCATACGAGGTTCGTGCCGGTCGCCCGTCGGCACGAACCGCCATCATGGTGGGTGTGCGCGCCGAACGCCCAATCGGGGCGTCCACGACACCGCGCTCCTCACTCACGTGTCCTTCGACCATGCCGAGATACGTTCGTTCCATGAGTCGCTCGCTCAGTTGAGTGCTCAAATTCAAAAATCCCTCGGCGGACTTTGCTACGACCAAGAGACCCGAGGTTCCCTTGTCGAGTCGGTGCACGATGCCGGGACGAAGTGGGTCACAGAGGCCCTCGACGCTCAGCTCTTGGATCTGAGGGTAGAGCGCTAAAAGTCCGGCGACGAGCGTGCCCGTGCGCTGTCCGGCTCCGGGATGAACGACCTGTCCCGGAGCCTTGTTGACGACGCAAAAGTCCTCGTCGTCCACGACGACGTCGACCGGCACCTCGGGGTCAGGATCGACCTGGCCGCTCGAGACGAGTGGCAAGAGCGCCACGAGATGTTGGCCCACTTCGACGTTTATCGAAGCCTTCAACACGACCTTGTCGTCGAGGCGAACCGAGCCCTTCACGAGCATCGCGCTCGCTTCGGATCGCGAAAGACCCGTCAGCATGGAGATCACCCGGTCCACGCGAAGTCCGGCGAGAGCACCCGGAATCACCACGTCGAGCGTTTCAACGTCCATCGGTCCAGCGAACACGTCGTCACTCATGTTGCGAGCAGCTTCTCGCCGCGAAGAGCCGACACGATCAGGACAATAAAGCCGAACGTGATCGCCGCGTCAGCGACATTGAAGACGGGAAACGAACCAATGGCAACGAAATCAGTGACCTGGTGAGGTCGCGCCGCTAACCGGTCGATCACGTTCGCCACACCTCCCCCGAGCAAAAGACCGAACCCGATTGCCGGTGCGCCCGACCTCGCCCGCAGACCCACCACCACGACGACCACCGCGACGACGGAAGTGACCACGGTCGTGATGAGCCCAGCGGATTGGTTGATCGAAAATGAGATGCCCGAGTTGTACTGCAGGCGAAGCGACACGTCGCCTAGCACGTGTACCGCATGGTGTGCGAGCGCGTGACGAGCCCAAATCTTGGTCGAAGCATCAACGACGGTGACCACGAGCGCCACGTAGGCAACGGTGAAATTGACGTGTGGTCCTAAACGCTTGCGCGGCACGACACACACGTAAAGACGGGCAATTGTGCCAGCAGCCGCGGTTTGGAAATCGGCTCGTAGCACTCATCGCAACGCCCGTAACTGCGATCGTCAATGCGCGCGAGTGCGACGTCGATTTCGTCCACCTTTAAGCGAAGCGCCGCAGCGAAGTCTTTTAACTGATCTCGTTGGATATCCGAAGCGACACTGCTGCCATCCTCATCGTCGTATTCGAGTCGTTCACGGTCCACGAGCATCTCGTTGGCCTCAGACTCAGAGATCGCGATCTGCGCGTTGGTCGACGCTCGTGTTTCGAGCAAGAGGCCACGCAACTCCTCGAGAAAGGCGGTGTCGTTGCCGTACGGCTTGGAATGCATCTTTCGTTCGAGAGCCTCTTGTCGCCTTCGCTCCTCGGCCTCGCGACGCTCTTGACGCTTCAGCTCTTCTAAATTGCGGCGCTCGATTTCTCGAATCTTTCGAGCCTTTTCCGCCTCGATCGCCTTTCGCTTGGCCTCGATTTCGCGTTGCTTCTTCGCTTCGGCGGCGGCCTTCTCGCGGGCCTTACGCTGAATCTCGCGTTCTCGCGCGGCGGCCTTGGCCTTGGCGTCGCGTTCCTTCTTCGCCTTGGCGGCTGCGACGGCTTTAGCTTTGGCGGCGGCGATCTTCGCCTTGGCGGCGGCCTTGGCCTTTGCTTCCCTTTCCTTCTTCGCCTTAGCGGCGGCAGCGGCCTTGGCTTTGGCCTCGGCGATCTTCTTTGCGGCCGCGGCCTTTTGGGCCGGACTCAAGGTGACGGGACGTTTCGTCGACTTCTTCGCGGCCTTCTTAACCGGCGCCTTCTTTACGGGCTTGGACGACTTCTTCGCGGGTGCCTTCTTCGTGGGGGCCTTCTTCGCGAGTGACTTCTTGGTCGAGGACTTCGACGAGCGTGGCGCCGCCTTCTTCGCCACGGCCTTCTTCGCTCCGGTTTTCTTAGCGCTTTTGGCTTTTGACGGCATGATTTCTCCTCGCGATGCGATGTACAAGTGCGCGCCGAGGCTAGCAGCCTCGGCTCAACCTACGAGCGTTCGTCTCGTGGGGACTGTTCGAAGTTGAGGACTTGGCCCAGCGGGCTCGACGAGAGGGGCGCGGGTGCGGGGGCGGAACGTTTGAGGGTCGTGATGTTTCGGACTCCACGCGACTCACCGCAGGCGCTGGGCTCGGCGAAGGACTCGGTGTGGAATGCGTACTGGCGCCGCTCACGCTAAAGGAGGTCTCGATCCAGCGCGAGAATTCGGCCAGCACGCCCGCCAGGCGCACCCGCTCACTTTCGAGTTGTCGCGAGAGGGTATCGACGTCTTCACTCAGACGCTGCTTCAGGCCGTTCAACCGATTCACCTCATCTTCGGCGCGATTGCGCGCCTCGGCGACGATCTCGCGGGCACGGTCCTGGGCGAGGACGGTCATCTCGTGGGCCTTGGCTTCCGCCTCTTGTTGAGCTTGTTCAATGAATTGTTGCGCCAGGGCGATCATGGACGTCACCTGCTCGGCACTCGCACCCGAAGCCACGCGCGACATGGGTGCCAGGGCGGGCGCGGGTGCCGGAACTGGTGCGGCGCCACCTTGGAGCTGACTAATGCGCTCGCTGGCCTGTCGCAGTTGTTGACGCATCTGTTGGAGTTGATCCTTCAACTGGCGTGCCTCGTGTGAGACCTTTTCGAGGAACTCGTCGACCTCATCGACGTTGTAACCCTTGAGTCCGACCTTGAAGGCCACGGTATCAATGGCGTCGAGAGCAGACGAAGAAAAATCTGAACTATCCATGCAGCCACCCTACCTGCACGCTTCCCCCGGCCACGGCCGGGTGTCAGATGATTCGGTTGATCACGTAGAACAAGATGATCGCCACCATCACCGAGAAGTCAACGCCGACCCCGCCAAAACTCGGTCGCGGCAAGATCTGACGGATTGGTCGCAGCACGGGCTCGGTGAGTCGCGCCAGGACTCGTTTGGTACTCGCGAGCGCCCCTTGGTTACTGCTCGCGGGAAACCAACTCAGAATCGCCGAGGCGAACAGAATCCAGATGTAGAGGCTTATGAGCCAATGAATCCAAAACACTACGAGCCGACTGACTGGTAATTCGTCATGCGCAGGCGTTCGCGCGCCTCGGGACTGACGTGGGTTCCCTGAGGACTGAGTAAATAGACGGCACCTTTTTCGAGGATCTCCATCTTCGCGTTCAGTGCGTAGGCAGTACCGGAGGCGAAATCGACCAATCGGCGAGCGAGGCCGGGATCAATCTCGTGCACGATCAAGACCACCGCCCGATTCGAGCGCAAGAGATCGGTGATGCGGCGCGACTCGTTGTAATTCACCGGCGCGAAAATGGCCACGTCACGGTCTTGGGAGAACGGGCTCACCGAACGAACCCCGCTCGAAAGGGGTCGAAGACGAGTTGCCTGGGCGTGGGGCTCGAGGAGCGAAATTGGCGTGGGTCGCTGCAGGGGGCTCGGGGACACGCGAAGAGCTGGGTTCGATGGAGTCGTGGAGCGACCGTTGGACGAAAGGGGCCTCGCCCACTCCTGATCGTCCTCGACGGGCTCAGAGAAAGGCCGCACCGCAGGAGTCGCGGTGTATTCGCCGTACTCGTCCTCGATGAGACCCAGAAATCCCAGGGCCTTTCGCATTTTGTCTTTCATCAACGTCTCCTCGCGGAAAAATCCGCCCACGACCATGTTAGGCCAGCGTGCCCGGAGCCACTCGTTCCCCGAACAGGGCGCGACCGACGCGAATTTCGGTGCTACCAAGTTCACAAGCAACCTCGAGATCCTCACTCATGCCCATGGAGCACTCGACCAGACCCAGGTCGTTCGCGAGTGCTCGGGTGCCACGAAAGGCGCGTCGGGCGTTGTCGAGTCCCGGTTCGGCCACCGTCATCAAACCCGCCACGACCAGTCCGTGTTCACCAGCGCTCTCGACAAGGTTCGCAACTTCATTCGCGCGAGCGCCATTTCGACCGGCAAGTCCACTGAAGTCAACTTGTACGTAGAGCGTTGGACGCGCCGTGGTCCTCGCCAGAAACTCAAGCTCCTTGGCGCGCGACACCCCGCACACCACGTCCGCCACTGCGCAGATTCGACCAATTTTGTTGGATTGCAGTGAGCCGAGATAGTGCCAGCGCACACGATGGGAAACAAAGGCGCGACGCTTTTCTTCCAATTCATCGACGTAATTCTCGCCCAGGTCCACGAGACCCAAGGACGTCGCCACCTCGAGCGCCCCCAAACCAAAGGTCTTGGTCACCGCCACGATACGGACATTGTGGGGATCGGGCGCGCTCGCGGCGATGCGCCGACGCACGGCGGCCAGATTGGCCGAGACCCGTTCTCGAAACTCGTCGCTAGCGAAGGAAGCTGGGGAGATCGTCATCGCCACCGACGTCAAAGAAATCGTCGTTGGTGGTACTCGAAAAGATGTCGGTGCGTGGACCTCAGTTAGGACCGGCTCACTCGTGGTCATCGACGCGGTGCGTGGTCCCGTCACTTGATCAAAACCCGCGGCGATGACCGTCACGCGAACAGCCTCACCAATGGACTGGTCGATCACGCTGCCAAAGATGATATTGGCGTCGGGGTGGGCAACCGAATGGATGATGTTCGCTGCATCAGTCACTTCACTTAACGTCACGCCCGGACCACCGACAATGTTCATCAAGATGCCGCGCGCGCCGTCAATGGATGCCTCGAGCAGCGGCGAGGTGATCGCGGCGCGTGCGGCGTTCACCGCTCGGCCTTCACCGGTCGAGGTTCCGACCCCCATGATCGCGGTGCCCGCGTTTCGCAAAATGGCGTTCACGTCGGCGAAGTCGGTGTTAATCAATCCAGGAACGGTGATAGGCGGTCACCCCACGCACCGCTGACAGCAACACGTCGTCGGCGATCTTGAACGCCTCGAGCATCGAGGTGTCGGCCGCGGTCACCGAGAGCAAGCGGTCATTAGGAATGACGATGAGCGTGTCGACCTTGTCACGCAGCAGGGCGATGCCCTTGTCCGCCTGAGTGGCGCGGCGCTTGCCCTCAAAGGAAAAGGGACGCGTCACGACACCAATGGTGAGCACTCCGGGATCGAGCGATCTCAGCGACCACCGGAGCGGCGCCCGTGCCGGTGCCACCACCTTCACCCGCGGTGATGAAGACCATGTCGGTGTCGGTGAGGGCGTCTTCGATCTCAGCGCGGTGGTCTTCGGCGGCCTGACGACCAATCTCGGGGTCACTCCCGGCACCGAGACCTCGCGTGAGTTGTCGGCCAATGTCGAGCTTTAAGTCCGCCTCACTCAACAACAACGCCTGGGCGTCGGTATTTGCGGCGATGAATTCGATATTTCGAAGCCCCTCGGCGATCATTCTGTTCACGGCGTTGACACCGCCACCACCCACGCCGATTACCTTGATCACAGCGTGATAGTTGCTTTGGTTCAGACTCATGAACTCCCCTTGGGTTGATCTTGCACTGCGCACCCCCCTACGAGGGTCACTCTATTCGCGAACAAATGTCTCCGAAGGCTAGTCAGCCCTTTGAATATGGTCAAATGCCGCACTAGGACGGAGCGGGTCCGGTCACCGCAAGTTCATCGGGCACGCTCACGTCAACCACGTCCCCGGGTCGAAGGGTGCTATGTGCGATGACCGAGGCAATCGCTACGAACTTCTGGTGTAACTGATCCGCCGCTCCGAGCACGAAGGTCACCGGAGTGCTCATGCGTAGCGTCACGTCTCCGCGATCATTGACCGTGATGTCAGAAACCTGGGCCGCGAACGCGGGCGGTAGCGCTGCGGCGACGGTCGCCGCGCCAATGCCCGCGCGAGCAAAGGGCCAACTCGACGAACGCGGCGAAAGATAGGTCAACGTTGGATAATTCGCGTCCAGTGGAGCCGCCCCGAGGTCACGACCTTGGGGACTCACGTAGCGAAGCTGACCCGAGGCGGCAAAAGCGACCGCCACCGGCACGGTCTCGTGGATCTCGACATCGACCGTATTGGGCCAGTGCGTGGAGACGCGAACACTCTTGATCCAGGGAAAGACTCGAAGATCGCGTTCGATGTTCGTTGTCGAGACGCTGAGCATGGTCGGATGAGCATCGAGTCCGGTCGCGAGCAGGACCTGGCGTGCGCTCTCGTGAACCTCGCCCTCGAGATGTACGTGTTGAACTCGAAAAAACGGCTGGTGAAGTGCCCATTGAGTTCCTAGCGCGAGCACCGTCACCACGACACCCAAGGTGAGAAGGGTCCAGGTGAACCGATGCGACTTCGCGGCGTCGTTGCTTGTCGCCTGACCCGTTGGTCGAGGGGCGCTTCGAGTCTTCGCCGGGCTCTTGGTCTTGGTTCGCGCGCTCACGATGCGTCGTCGAATCCAACGAGTCGGTGTTCGCTCACGAGGTCGATGCCACTGACTTCGTGCACTCGAGCGGCGACGCGCTGCATCAGCGCGTGCACGTCGTTCGCACTGCCCCCGTCGTCGACCACGATGAAATTGGCGTGCTTCTCACTCACGACCGCACTGGCGTGGCGCATACCTTTGCATCCGGCGACTTCGATGAGTCGTCCGGCGGCGTCGTCGATCGGATTGCGAAATACGCTGCCTGCGTTGTGACCACCGGGTTGGTGTTCGCGTCGCCAGCGCACGATGTCGCTTATGCGTGATAACGCTTCGGTGGCGTCACCGTGGGCGAGTTGCAACGCCACGTCGGTGACGATGACGCCAGGATCCAACGAACTCGTGCGGTAGCCAAAACCCAACTCCGAGCGTGTCCACGTGCGCGACCCCTCTGGGCCGTAGGACTCGACGGACTTCACCGAAGCAGCCATGTCCGAACCGTGACCCCCGGCGTTCATCGCCACCGCGCCCCCGAACGTGCCCGGGACCCCGACCGCCCATTCGAAGCCCACGACCCCTTGACCGGCGAGGCGTCGCGCCGCGACCGGTAAGTCCAGTCCCGCACCCGCGCGTACCAGTACCGCCCCGTGTTCGTCAATCCAATCGAGCTCGGCGAACTCACCGACGAGGCGAATCGCCAGGATTGCGTGCTCACCGTCGGCAACGAGGAGGTTTGAACCATTGCCGATGACCATTGTTCGCAGCGGCGTTGAGAAAAGCAACGGACCCAACTCGTCCAGGTCGAGTCTCGTGGAGAGGGTCACGAGAGCTCGAACCGACCCACCGACGCGGTACGTCGTTCGAAGTCCGAGGGGCACGTCGAGTTGCAGGCGCGCTCCGGCGCGCTCAACGAGTTCCTCGAGGCTCATACCCGCACTCCTCCGTCCAGTCGCGTCGCGACAGAAGCGATGTCGCCCGCTCCGACGAGCACGACAACGTCCAGTTCATCATGATGCTCGGTCAGAATCGATCGCACCTCCTCGAAGCTCGCCGCGTACAGCGTCGTGAAGTCCGGATCGCTCGCGCGCACGGCGTCGGCAACGATTTCACCGCTCACCTGAGTCGGATTTGGCTCACCGGCGCGGTAGATGTCGCTCACGATGAGTAGCGCGCTGCCCGCGAAGCAATCGGCAAATTGTTCAACGAGCGCGAGGGTTCGCGTGACGCGGTGAGGTTGAAAGACGACGCCGACGCGCTCGTAACCAGCGGCCCTCGCGCCAGCTATCGTTGCGCGCACTTCGCCGGGTAAATGGGCGTAGTCCTCGTAGATGTCAACACTTCGCCACGAACCGAGGAACTCGAATCGCCGAGGTGCGCCCACGAAATTTGCGAGTCCTCCTTGCACGTCCGAATTCGTCACGCCGAGCAGGAGTGCCAACGCGCCAACGGTCGCCGCGTTGGCGACGTTGTGCAACCCCGTTACGCCCAGGGCAACGTCCAGTCGACCGAAGGGTGTGTCAAAGACGAAGGACGCCTCGCGACGACTCAGACGAATGTCGTGGATCCTCCAACGTACGGATTCGGAGGTTCCCACCACCACGACGTCGCGACCAGAGAGTGCCGCGGCTCGGCGCGCGCCGGGGTCGTCGTACACCACGACATGGTCCTTGGTGCGCCCCATTAGTTCGGCGAAGGCCAGTTCGACGTTTTGCACCGTGCCATAGAAGTCAAGATGATCGGCGTCGACGTTCAAAACGCCGAGCGCGTAGGGGCGTAATTCTAAAAAGGACCCGAAGCTCTCATCCACCTCGAGGATCAAATCACCGGGGCCAAAGTGGCCATTCGCGCCCAGATTCTTCACGGGAGCGCCCAGGAGCCGTGAATCGTCACGACCCGCCTTCGCAAGAACCGTGGCCATCATCGAGGTCGCGGTGGTCTTGCCGTGGGTACCCGTGAGTCCGATCACCCGCTGATCTCGAGCCAGGGCCGCCAGCAATTGACTGCGCTCCATTAGTCGTTGTCCGCTACGTCTTGCGCTTTGTCGTTCCACATTCTCTGAGCCAACGGCGGGAGAATAGAGCACGACGTCCGCTCCTTGGACGTAAGAAGCGTCATGACCCACGTGCACACGCACGCCCGCCTTGGACAGTTCATCCAAGACCGAGCTTGATGCAGCGTCACTACCGCTCACCACGCAACCCATTTCAACGAGTAGGCGCGCGACGCCACTCATGCCCGCACCTCCCACGCCAATCACGTGCACACGAGTTCCCGGCTCAAAGATCACGGACCCGCCTCCACCATCGCAATAACGTCGACGATCTTCGCGGTCGCGTCACGCTGTCCTCTACTGAACGCCGCGCGAGACATCGCCGCCAAGGTTGGTGCTTGCCCGACCTCGTCGATCAAGCTCGCCAGTCGTGAGGGCTCGCACTGATCGTCAGGGAGCATTCGTGCGGCCCCGACCGCGACGAGAGATTCAGCATTCTTCGTTTGATGATCCCCGGGCGCGCCGGGAAGCGGCACCAAGATCGAGGGAATCCCCAGTGCCGTCAATTCGGCGATCGTGATTGCACCCGCACGGCAAATCGCGAGATCACAGTAGCCCCAGAGCTTTGCCATGTCACCAAAAGCGACGATCCGATAGTCAAGTTCGCCCGATGGTGGCGCGTTCGAGCACACCTCGTCAAAGTCACGACGACCACTCACGTGCACGATCGTGACGTCGCTCCTCTCGCGCCAAAGCCCCGCGAGATGAGACACTGCGCTGTTCACCCGATGCGAGCCCAACGATCCGGTCATCACCACGATGATCAGTCGTCCATCGCTAATGGGCGGACTTGCTTCAGCCCTCGCGCGCTGACGAGAGGCGGGGGAACGGTCGACGTCGGTGATCGATTGACGCAGGGGCGCTCCGGTGAACGTGGAACGAACATCGTCGTCAGGAAAGGCCGTGCAGCGCTGGGACGCGTAGCGTGCGAGGAGTCGGTGAGCGATACCAGGAGTCGCGTCAAAGTCGACGAGCACCAAACGACGCCGACACAACACCGCCGCGAGCGACGTGGCGAACGAGGCGTAGCCACCGAAAGAGACCACGACCGATGGTCGCCACAGAGCGATGCGAGTTGTTGCTTCGACCGACGCCCAGACCAGTCGCACGGCGCTCCAAAGGTTGATCAACGTGGCGCGTACCGATCCTGAACGTTGGAATCCTCGTCCCGGGAGCAACGTCAGTGATATGGGACCGTCCGAGAGCAGACTGGCCTCTTGACCCCGACGACTTCCTACGTAGCGGATCATCGCTGGCTCCACGCCGCGAGCGAGTAACTCCTCGCCAATTGCGCGCATGGGAAAGATATGGCCCCCCGTGCCCCCGCCCGTGATGACTATGGGGCCTTTCATTAGCGACCCTGTCGTTGACCTGGACTCGAATGTCGCTGGCGGGCGCCTTGGTGGCGACGGGGCTCGTAGGACTCTCGGGCGCGCGTGCGTGCCGGCACGTCAATGGCAATCGCTCCGGTGCGGCTGTCGTCGTGAGCAATGTTATAGATCAGACCAACGGCCGCGAGTTCAGTGATGAGGGCGGTCCCACCATAAGAAAAGAAGGGCAAAGGAATTCCCGTCACCGCCCAACCACCAACGACCGACGCAATATTGATGATGGCCTCCAAGACAATCCATGTGGATATACCAACCACGATCAATCGGTACACGTCATTCGTGCATTGCTTGGCGATTCGCATCGTCACGAGTAAGAACCAAACGAATAAGCCGATGACGACAAGGGTCCCAACAAAACCCAGTTCCTCGCCGATGATCGAGAAGATGAAATCGGTGTGGGGATTCGGGAGTAGCCCAAACTTCTCACGACTATTTCCCAGGCCAAGTCCAGTCAAGCCTCCCGCTCCCAAACCAATCTTGGATTGAAGAAGTTGATATCCAGATCCAAGGAGGTCACTGTTTGGATGCAAGAAGGCAAAGAATCGCGCGGCCGAGTATGGCTTCAACTTCATGTACACGAGAAAGACACCAACACCCAGCGCGCTGATCTGTGCGAGACGCCTCTTGGAAAGGCCCGCGACGGCGAGCATCGAAAATGCAATCGCGACGATCACCGATGTCGTCCCAATGTCGGGTTCAACCAGAATGAGCACGGCGCCAATGGTCACGGGCGACGTCCACAAGACGAGTTGTTTCCAATCGCGCAACTCGTCATGATGCAACTGGACCAGCCACGCGAGAAAGAGGACCGTGAAGAGTTTGAAGATCTCCGAAGGTTGCAACAAAATGACGTGCAAATTCAACCAGCGTTTTCCACCGTTGGTACTGACTCCGGCGACACGCACCACGGCGAGCATGAGAAGGCCAATGAGAATCAAGAACGGCGAACGTCTCACCACCTGATCGATTCGCACCCGCGTCATGATGTACATCGCGAAAACGCCGAATCCCAAATACACCAGGTCGCGGATGATGATACTGAATGACGAACCACCATTTGCCGTTGCTTGTCCCTCACTCGCCGACGCCACGGCGATCGTGCCAAAGGCGACGAGCAACGTCGTCACGAGCAACAACATCCGGGCGTTGAAACTACCGCGCGGCATTGGTTGAACCAGTCTTTGGGGTGAATTCGAAGCCATCAAACGACCTTGGCAATCTTGAGAAAGTCACCGTAGAAGATCCCAAGACCGAGCATGGCCAGCAAGCCCGCGAGGATCCAAAAACGGACAATGACGGTAACTTCGGGCCACCCGCGAAGTTCGAAATGATGATGAAACGGCGCCATGCGAAAAACCCGACGCCCAAAGAGCCGAAAGCTCAGAACTTGGAGGATCACCGAAGCCGTCTCAGCGACGAAGAGTCCGCCAATGATCACGAGGAGCAGATCGAGATTCATGAGCAAGCACAACGCTCCCAATCCGGTACCGATTGCGAGCGAACCCGTGTCACCCATCATGATCTTGGCGGGTGCGGCGTTCCACCACAGGAATCCCAGACACGAACCAACGAGCGCAACTGCCACCAAACCGAGATCGAGCGACGAGTGCAATCGGTAAATACTGAAATGACGAAATTGCCAGTAGCCAATAATCGAAAGAACGCCAAAGCAGAACGTCGCCGAACCAGCCGCCAAACCATCGAGTCCGTCCGTGAGATTCACAGCGTTCGAGGTCGCGATGATGACAAAGACGGCGAGTACCATCCATCCGCCAACCGAGAGATTCCAACCGGGATACGAGTAGCGCGTGAATGATAAGTCCGTAGACGTGTGGACCCAATAGATGCCAAGAATGGCGAAAGTTGCCGCGATGCCGAGTTGACCCACGAGCTTGCCGCGTTTGTTGAGTCCCAGATTTCGGGCATTACGAATCGCCAGATAGTCGTCGCTGAATCCCAAGATCCCCGACGCCACCGTAACGCCCAGTGCCAGAACGCCCGCCCTCGTGAAATCGATGGACGTGCCCACGTGACCCATGAGGTAACCAACGATCGCCGCAAAGACGATGATCACCCCACCGAGGGTGGGCGTACCGGCCTTCGCGTGGTGCGTCGCGGTCCGTCTTCTCGAATCTGTTGGCCTAGCGAGCGTTTCTTGACAAAACGAATCCACAGCGGCGTAACGAACAACGCGATGAGAAAGCCGCATCCTCCCGACTCCATCAGACTCAACATCTCTTCACCTCAAGAACTCCTTCGCAACTTCGCGGTCATCGAAGGGAATCACGAGGTCACCAACAATCTGAGTGGTCTCGTGTCCCTTGCCAGCGAGGACGACCGCGTCACCTGGCAGTGCCAAGCGCATGGCTCCTTCGATGGCGCTGCGCCGGTCGGTAATCCGTAAGACCGTCGCTCCGGGCACCGTGCCCGCAATGATTGAATCAATGATGGCATCAGGTGCCTCGGTCCTTGGATTATCCGAGGTCACGATGGTTATTTCTGAATTTGATGACGCGACTTCACCCATCTGCGGCCGTTTCGATTTGTCGCGGTCACCGCCGCAACCAAAGACCGTAATGATCTTGCCGCCCTTGATCAAAAGACGCACGTCACCAAGTAGGCGCCCGAGTGCGTCAGGGGTGTGCGCGTAATCCACAACGACCAGTGGGTCGGCTTTTTGAACGATCTCAAATCGCCCGGGGATTGGTCGAAGTGACGATACGGCTTCGACGATGTTTTTCTCATCGGCTCCAAGCACGCGCACAATCTCCATGGACATCAAGCAATTGTCAACGTTGTAGGCACCCGTCAGATGGGTCGCCACGCGATGACCTCGCCAAACGAAGGTCGTACCATCCAGCGTCATCGTGATGTCACTGGCGTCTTCGCGTCGCACGCGAACCGTCGGCAATGTCGTCGAGTCCGCGATCTTTTGGCCGTAGTCGTCGCCACACCAGATAACGGCGTGCGTTGCGTGTTCGGGGTTAAAGAGCGAGGCCTTCGCTTCGAAGTACGCCTGCATCGAGCCGTGATAGTCGAGGTGATCGTGACTCAAGTTGGTAAAGGCCACGACGTCAAAACGCAAACCTTGGATTCGGTCCTGGTCAAGCGCGTGACTCGATACTTCGAGCGCCACGACGGAACGGGGGTTGGTTGCGTCAAAATCTTTCGTCACGTCCGCAATCGTGCGAAAAAGTTCAGGGGAGAAAGGTGTGGTTCGCGCGTTGGTGAGCGTACCGATGTTGGCGCCGTTCCAACCCAAGGCGTGTGCGAGGGAGCTGACCATCGTGGTCACACTGGTCTTGCCGTTCGTACCAGTCACTCCCACGAGCTCGACTCTTTGTTCGGGATTGCCCACGATTGCAGCACTCGCAAACGCCAGGCAACCGCGCAACTGCGTTCAGGAACCACCACGACCGGAATCGAAGACACGATCAGGCGACTCGCGACCGCCGCCACCGCACCACGTTGAGCCGCGTCCTCGATGAAGTCGGCACCGTCATACGATGCGCCCGGCAACGCGAAAAAGAGAGTACCCGGGGCACACTCGCGCGAGTCAATCTCCACTCGGTCAACTTCGAGACCCCCTAATTGGGAATCGAGCGTCAACATTTCCAGCACGTCACCGAGTTGCATCACGTGACGTCCGATCCGATGCTCGCGTCAGTCCCCTTGAGTGGTTTCACACTGGTGCCGTTCGAAGGGATGCCGTAATGGTGCAACGCGTAGGACATCACTTGTTGGAAGACGGGCGCCGCCACCGAGCCGCCAAAGATGGTGGACTCGGGCCGTTGCACGACCACGATCATCGAGAGGACTGGCGCGTTGGCCGGAGCGAACCCAACGAAGCTCGCGTTATACGCACCGGGCAGCAACGAATCATGCCCAGGATCAGGGATTGAAGCGGTACCCGTCTTTCCGGCGACGCTGTAACCGGGAATGACGGCGTTGGTGCCGGTTCCTTCCAGTACCACCTGTTGGAGCATCGCGTTCATGGTTTGAGCAACGTGAGGCGTCAAGGCAACGCGCGTCGCACTCTTCGCAGCGGCCTTCAATGTTCCATTCGCGTAGACGTACCCACGCACCAGTTGAGGTTCCACGAAGACACCGTTGTTTGCGATCGCGTTATAGGCGTCCAACACTTGAATCGGAGGCACGGCGTCGACTTGACCAATTGGCAAAGCCACTTCATCGCTGTCGTACCAATTATCGGCATTCACGAGCAACCCCGATGTCTCGCCCGGGAAGTTCACTGAGGTCATGCCTCCAAAACCCAGTCTCTCGACCTGAGCCAAGATGCCGTTCTCGCCCACGAGCTGGCCAATCTCATACGTACCAATGTTCGATGATTCCGCGAGAACTTGTGTAGCCGAAAGATGCTCAAGGGGGTGCACCTCGGCATCATGAAAGTGTCGACCACCCACCTGAACCGAATTGGGCACAGCAAACACCGTGGACGGCGACATCACTCCGGCTTGAAGAGCCGCCGAGAACGTCACCACCTTAAAAACCGAACCCGGCTCGTAGGCTTGCGTGAACGCCAAGTTATTCACTGTTTGTTCGATCCCGGGCACGCCCACTGACTGACCCCACGACGCAACGGGGCCCAGCACACCCGCGTGGACGTTCGTGTTCACGAGTGAAGCGTCAGCAAGGATTTGACCGGTTTTCACGTCCATCACCACCGCAACCCCCGTGAGGGCACTCGTTGCTTTCAGCTGCTTTGCGAGTGCGCGCTCGGTAACAAATTGCAGCGAGGAGTCGATCGTCAGTTCTAATCCAACGCCAGGCTTGGCTTTACGAAGTACCGTGCTGTGCGAACTGGGCAAGTTAACTCCCGCCGCCGACACAAATTCTCGCGTGATGCCACTCTGACCCGCGAGTTGACGCTGGTACTCGTACTCAAGGCCCGACGTGCCCATGCCCGACGTATTGGTCGAACCCAAAAGCGACTGGGCCAGCGTGCCGTTGGGATAACTACGAATCGAAGATGTTTGAACCACGATGCCCGGGAAGACGTCGTTCGTGACTCGCCGACCATCAGTGAGGTCAAGTTGATTATTGACGACAACGTAACCACTCTTTTGTGTGAGCAACGGTATCAACTTGGACACGGCAACCTTTACGAGAGGTGACAAGGCTCGAGCCTCTCGTATGGGATGCTTGATCTGAAAATCGTCAGCGATCACCAACGAGGTTGGGCGTGAAATCGCCAGAATCTGACCGTTGCGGTCATAGATGCCGCCGCGCAGCGCCGTGGTGGTGAGGTCCTCTCGCACTTGTGCCACGGAGAGAGCGGCGTAATGCTTGTGATCCGTAATTTGGATTTCGAAAAGTCGAAACGCGAGCAAAGCAAAAAGAGCGATCAGGATTGCGCGTACAAGGTTAAGCCGGCGTGGGGCAAATGATCGAGCCCGGGGCGACGGTTGCTGGACTTTGAGGCGCGCGTGCGTTGAGGTGTAGTGAGTACTCACCGTAACGTCCTTGAAGTGACCGGTGCATAACCAGAGAATTTCGGTAGCGGCAAGATCACATCAAGTGACGTGGAAGGGACTTGCGTCACGGAGACGGGCTCAACCAAATGCAGAGCGCCCGCGTTCGACGCGATCTGGCTGGGCGCCGACTTGTTGGTGAGTGAACCAACTTGGACGGCGTACGTTGACTGGTCTTGCAACAACTGGTTCTGGAGTTGGTGAATTTGGACTTGTCGATTTGCCACAAACATGCTGCCGCCCAAAGAAAGAACAATGGCACCGGCCAGGAGGCCCGCTGACTTGCGAGCTGGAGATGTCCCTCGCCATCGGGACGTCACCGCGCGGCGTCGCGGGGCACTCTCTTGATGCAACGGCTCGCTTGTGAGTCTCGAAGGTCGACGTCCCGGACGCGCGTCAATGCGACGAGGAAAGCTAATGACGCTCACGGGGCGACCTTCCTCGCAATTCGCAGTCGAGCCGATCGCGCTCGCGGATTTCGAGAGATTTCGTCGGCGCTCGCCAATTGAGCGCTGGCTTTAAAGACTCGCACTCTCGCCACCGCACCGCACACACAACCCAGTTCCACCGGGCATCTGCAGCCTCCGGTCTCGGCTTCTCGCAATGCTGCCTTAACAACGCGATCCTCGCCCGAGTGATACGAAATCACGGCCAAAAGACCCTGCAACTCGAGCACGTCGATTGCGGCTTGCAACCCGTTGTCGAGCTGTTCCTCTTCCTGATTCACTTGGATTCGAAGTGCTTGGAAGACCCTCGTGGCTACGTGCCCACGACGCCGAGCCGCCATGGGCACGGCACGCTCGACGGCCTCGGTGAGTTCGCTCGTCGTCCGTGGTTGACGTTCGAGTACCGATTTCGCAATGGCCCCGGCGAATCGGGTCTCCCCGTTCAACCTCAAGAGCCGCGCAAATTCGTGTTGATCAACATGGCTGAGATACTGCGCTGCTGTTTCACCCCTTGTTGGATCCATCCGCATGTCGAGTGGCGCGTCGGCGCGAAACGAGAACCCGCGGCTCGGGTCATCAAGTTGGTGTGACGAAACTCCGAGGTCCATGAGAATCCCCACCACCGGTTCGGCGCCGATGAACGCGCGCTGTCCAGTGAGGACGTCTTTGATTTCGGCAAACGTTGCCTCAACGATGCAAACTCGCTCCTCGAATTCAGCGAGACGAATGCGTGCTGCGTCGCGCGCCTCGGGATCTCGATCAATACCGAGAATCCTCAGGTGCGATGCGCTGGAAAGTATCGCGTGCGCGTGTCCCCCTCCCCCCAACGTGGCGTCAAGGATCACGCCAGCAGGAAGGCTGGCAAACAATTCGACGATTTCTCGTTCGAATACGGGTACGTGATACGTGTCCTGGGCCATCTGCAGCCTTTCAATCGTGAAGTGAGAAGAGAAGGCGGAGGAGGTGTCTCTTCTCAACTTCACGATTGCCAGGCTGCACGTGCGTCCGCGGCCGGTACCTCTGCTTTGCTCCTTGCACTAGTCACTGCCTTGTTTGAACATTTCTTCTGCGGCGTTGACGTGCTCGGCATACAGCGTCGGCTGCCACAGTTCAACGTGGTCGAGCACACCGACGATTAGGACGTCCCCCGTGAGTTGTCCGTACTCGCGAATTACAGCGGGCAACGCGAAACGTCCCTGTTTGTCGAATTCAACATCGGATGAATTGGCGGCCCAGTAGCGCGCGTTCTTACGCCCTTGGGCACCACCGTTTCGACTTTCAATCAGATACTCATCGGACTTGCGGGCGAACTCGCTCGGTGTCCACAGAGCGACACAACCTTCGGTGTTGGGACTCAGGTGCCCGCCACGCTCGAATTCAGGCCGGAATTTCGCAGGCAAAATGAGACGGCCCTTCGCGTCCAGAGAGTGCTGAAACTGGCCGACGAACCCGAGCATGACGTTCCCTCCGCAAAGTCTCCACTTTGCCCCACTTCGTGACACATTACACCACTTATTGCCACATCTCGCCAATTCGCCACATTTCCAGCGTTATTGAAGCGTTTTTTGGGCTTGAACGTGAAATATCGAAGGGGAGGACGCAATGAAGGCGAACCACCTCGAGGTCGTTCAGGACTGCGGGTGACGAAGATTCAGTGAGAAAGTGGCGCCCGTTGAACTTCTACCGGTCCGGAGAAATTCGCCAAATCTCGGACTAACGATGCTGTTTCGCTGATTCCAAGGGATTCGAGCGTGTGGTGTTGGAGTGCTGTATCGAGGCCCTCAGGTGGGGCGACGAGGAAGTCGACCAGTTCGCCAGATGCCCGAGCGTGCAACACCGAGGACAGTAACGTCCCTTCGCGAACTCGCCACTGGGTGATCCCGACCACTTTGCGCTCACTGAGAAACACCTCTCCTGGTCCCTTCCCAGCAAAGCACGCAACGGCAAAGTTGGGATCCACGTCCGTTGACCCTTCGTGAATTCGAAAGTCTCCGTCCGACCTTGACTTCAGGGCCTGGAGCCACCACCGACCACACCGGTACGCGCTGTCGCGTACGTCTAGGTCCCAACGTTCGTCATTTGACGGTATCCACCAATCAATCCAGACATCGCCCGGTTGGAGCAAGACTGCACCACCACCACCTCGGCGACGACGCACGCTAAGTCCTTCGCGTGAGCGAATCACGCTGAGGTCCTGTGTGCTCCCAAGTACGATCATCGTCGCGTCGACGTCGGGTGCGTACAGTGTCGTCTTCGTTACTTGGCGCAGCCTGGTGTAGTCGTAGAGCGGTGCGACGTCTTGGCTCACGAGGCCCGCGGGAGATACGGCGCCCATAACGGATCTGGATCGGGAACGTGTCGCCAACGCCACCAGGGACCGTCGGGAATTCTCGGCTCGAAGTGCATCCGCCAGCCGATCTCTTCGACCAATCGATCACCTTTTTGCATATTGTGACGTCGACAGGCCGCAACCACGTTGGTCCACTCATGGCGCCCACCTCGACTCCGCGGTACGACGTGATCAATGGTGTCGGCGTGTTCGAGGCAGTACGCGCATCGATAGCTATCACGAAGCAGGAGCGAGCGACGCGTAAGTGGCGGAGTGCGTACCTTGGTCGGAATCTTCACCATGTCGTGGAGTCGAACAATCGCGGGTATCTCCACCGTAACGTTCGCGGATCGGCACACGGGTGGAACATCGGCGGTCACGATTGGCTCAGCTCGGCCCGCGAGCATCAATACCACTGCCCTTCTTTCGCTCACCAATTGGAGCGGTTCAAAGGTCGCATTCAAGAGAAGTACCCGACCCATCGCCAATTACCGTCCGACCCGCTGACGAAGGGACCACTTTGCTGCTTGAACCATGTCGGCGCTACTCAGGTATTCGCCTTGACTCCCCATTGCGGTGACCAGACGGAATTCCCAGTACTCGTTTGATGGCAAGGGCAGGAACGGAGCACGCCTCCACCAGCCATTTTCGCGAAAGCGCCACGCGCATCGAGTCAACACCACGATGTCGCCAGGATGCAACGCGAGGTGTCTTAGGACGTGACCCCAACGAACGCCGGTCATTGAACCGCACCTCTCCAGCCAACGAGCGCAGCGCCGAGTATCGGACCATCGGATACCGAGCCCCGAAGGTCGGATTTCGACGTCACTGGAGTATTCCAACATCGCCACTTGCCTCGCGGCCTTGTTGGCGATCTCAAAGAACTCATCACCGAAGCCGAGCGCCACCGAGCCGGCCACGTACGAGTGCGAGAAGTCAAACACCGACGACAGGGTCCCTAAGGCGTGTCCGACGTCTTCGGCACATGCGTGTCGCACCACCGCGTCAGCCTCTCGAGCTGGTCGGCCCGTAAAACCTTGAATTGCCCAACCTGATGCTTCAGCTTCAAGGCAACCGTAGGAACCACACGAGCAGAGTCGCCCGTTCTCGCGAACCCGCAAGTGCCCAATGTGTCCCGCATTGCCCGATTCCCCTGACAACAGGCGACCATCGAGAACGACGGCGCCCCCGATGCCGGTCGAGACAACCAGAGACGCGTACGAGTCATCGTGCGTCGCGCCCCCAAAGACGCCCTCGGCGAGCGCCAACGCTCGGGCATCACCTTCGACGTACACCTGCATGTCAAGCGCTTCAATGAGACGACTGCGTAACGCGAAGTCGTGCCACTCTTCGATGTTGAGCGGCGACACACTTTCGCCATTTCGAGACATTGCCCAGCACACCCCACGCCCAAGACCTCGAGCGCGAAACTCCTTCGCACGTCTTTGACTAATTCGACGAGAGCGTCGAAGAGTCCACCTCGATGGTGTTGTACCTCAAAACGACTTCGCGCAAGAATCGTCCCGTCCGGAGCAACGACGGCGCAGTCAACTTTGGTCGCACCAATATCCAGCGCCAAAATCGGATTCGCACCGGGTCTAACCCCGGCGACGGTCATTCGCTTTTGCGGCGTTGACGCGACAACCAGTCGCGAAGCGAACGGGTCCGAGGACCATAGTTCGCGTGGGCGTCATCTCCCTGTGGGGAACGAGTGATGTCTTGCCACGATGCGCGACCCAACAGTCGTGCATTGCGTTCGATCACGACCGCTGAGATGAACATCAGCGCGACGCCCAAGAGTCCAAGCAAGGTGGACTGAGAAAAGAACAAAATCAATATCAGCAAACCGGCAATAAATCCCACAATGCCCCAGCGGACCCTGCGCCCACTGTGCGAATACACGTTGGTCTCACGGACGTTCTTGGCAAAGCGAGGATCCTGCTTGGAGAGCGATTCTTCGAGTTCAGCCAGAATCTTTTGCTCATGCTCTGAAAGTGGCATCGCAACTCCTTCCGTCCGTTCCTCCAGTTATCGTACTGTTTCTCAAAGACAAAGCGCACACCAGAACATTGACGGGCGTGTTAAGAATTTTCCTGGCCAAAGGAGCGCGGTGGCAGACCAAAAACTCCGAGTGTCGATGATCTGCACCGGCAATATTTGTCGCTCCCCGATGGCCGAGGTGGTCCTTCGACAACTCGTCGATCAGGACGACACCATTTTTTCACGAGTGGACGTGACCAGTGCGGGCACTGCGCGTTGGCACGTTGGACAACCCATGGATCCGCGCGCCCGCGCCGCCCTTGACCGGGCGGGGTTTCGCGGTCCGGGCACGCCAGGCGCCTTTGCCGATACGAAGTATCTGGACCGCCAAGACGTCATTGTCGTTATGACCCGAGAACACGCGAGCGAGGTCCGTGCCCGATTGACCACGACACCCGAAATCATCCTCTTGCGTAGTCTCATCGAGCCGGGCTCGCCACTGGACGTCCCTGACCCGTACTACGGAACCGACGCGGACTTTGACGAGTGCGTCGAACTCTTTATACGAGCGGGTCAGCGTTTGACAACGGAATTTCGTCAGCGACTGGATGGAGACTCGCGCGCAGTTTGATCTCAGGCAGCGTCAGGGACAAGAGCAGCGCAAGCACACCTACCGGGATGGACCATAGGTACGCAGTTTGAATGCTGCCCGCGATCTCTTTGACAACGACGAGAAGGTAATTCACGGGCTCGGACCTCAAGAGGTCTGGCGTCCAATGCGACGGTGCGGGAAATCCCTTCTCGAGCGCACCCGTCTTCACATCCATCGCGTAGCGGTGGGCGAGCTCGTTGGTGTACAGCGCACCGAAGATCGCCGTACCAAATGAACCGCCAATCGATCGGAAAAAGTTCGCACCAGCGGTCGCGGCGCCAATGTCGGAGGGATTGACGGCGTTTTGGACGGCCGTGACCAGTATTTGCATGACGAGGCCGATTCCCACGCCCAAAATGAACATATAGAGGGCGATCTTGGTACTGGAGGTTGCAACACCAATCGTGCCAAAAAACACCAGGCCCACCGTCATAATTGCCGTGCCGAGAATCGGAAAGGGACGATACTTACGTCCACGCGCCACGAGCTGACCCGTGAGGATCGATGCGGCGAACAGACCCACCATCATCGGTAGGAGTCGAAGTCCTGAATTCGTCGGCGATGCACCACGGACGTCTTGGAAATACACCGGAAGAAATGTCATGGCCCCGTACATGGCAAAACCCACAACGAAACCAATGGCCGACGCCGAGGAGAACACCCGATTGGCAAAAGGTGAGGTGCAATGATTGGTTCTTCTGAACGCCGTTCGATGACGATAAATGCACCGGTGAAGATGAGTCCTCCGACGAACAGCGCGATTGATTCGCCCGAGGACCAAGCGAAAGAAGTTCCACCAAGTGACGTGAACAAAATCAGTGCCGAAGCGGCGATGGTCAACGTGATGATTCCCGCGTAGTCAATAACGTGTTGCACGCGCGCTGCCGCCTTGGGCAACACCGCCGCCGTGACGATCAATGCCACGATACCCACCGGGACGTTTACAAAGAAAATCCAGCGCCAGGACCAATACTCAACAATGAAGCCGCCGAGGAGAGGTCCAATGACAATCGCCGCCCCAAATACTGCCCCGAAAAAGCCCGAGTAGCGACCTCGATCACGAGGCGCCACGATGTCGGCAACGATTGCTTGTGCGCCGACCATGAGACCGCCGCCACCGAGTCCTTGCAAGGCGCGAAAAAGAATGAGCATGATCATGCTGTTGGCAACGCCACACAACATGCTTCCCGCGAGGAAGATAATGATGGCCGCTTGAAAGTAGACCTTCCTCCCGTGCAAGTCGCCCAACTTTCCCCATAAAGGGGTACTCACCGTGGAAGAAAGTAGATACGCGACCACGACCCAAGAAATGTGATTCGCGCCGTGCAGGTCACCAACGATCGTCGGTAGGGCGGTCGAGACAATGGTGCTATCGAGCGCCGCGAGCAACATGCCCAGCATGAGAGCACCAAACACGAAGTAGAGTTCACGCTTCGGCATCACACTCGTGGTCACATCGGTCACCGTTGTTTGCCTCGCCTTCGTCGTGTCCCTAGACGCCGTCCAATCTGAACACACTAATGGTCAGCACAATGCCATCGGTCGATTCTTCCACGTCACCAAGCGACGAGAGCTTCGATACCCAAGTCTGTCCACTCCAAAAAACCTCACCGAATGGCGATGCTACGTAACTCGATAAGTTGTCCAATGGAGGTTGCCATGAAGACTCGATTGACTGAATTGCTCAACATCGAGCATCCCGTGATGTTGGCGGGCATGGGAGGCGTCTCATATCACCAACTTGTCGCGGCCGTGTCGAGCGCCGGGGGCTACGGCTGTCTCGGTGCTTCGACAATGTCGAGTGAACAGCTCGCCAACGAAATTGCCGCGACCAGAGCCTTGACGTCCAAGCCCTTCGGTGTCGACCTCTTGACGGCCTTTCCTGACACCCTGCAGCGAAACGTCGAACTGCTCATCGAAGGCGGAGCGTCAACCTTCGTGGCGGGCCTGGGAGTTCCGCGCCACGTCATCGACCTCTGCCATGAAAATCATGTCCTCGTCATTTCAATGTGTGGCAAGGTCGCCCACGCAAAGAATGCACTTGACGCGGGATGCGACGTGGTGGTGGCGCAAGGAACAGAGGCGGGAGGTCATACCGGCTCCGTCGCGACGATGCCACTCGTACCGTTAATTGTTGACGCCGTAGGAGACTCCATTCCGGTCGTTGCCGCCGGAGGGAATCTTCGACGGCCGAGGCCTCGCCGCTGCACTCGCGCTGGGCGCCGACGGCGTATGGGTCGGGTACGCGTTTTATTGCGACACCCGAGGCGCGTGCAATTCATGGATTCAAAGATGGCATTCTCGCTGCTAAGGAAGATGGCACGATTGTGTCGCGCGCGTTCTCAGGAAAGACGATGCGGGTACTGCAACAAGACCACCGCCGAGCGTTACGAGAAGGATCCATCGCTCTTAAAGAAGTTTCCCGAGCAGCTTCAGGTGTCCTACCAAGAAGGAACATTCCATCTGGGAGGCGACGAGCACACGCCGGGAGTGGATCCAAAGCGCGAAGGATACCCCGCCGGTCAAGCGGTGGGTGCCATATCTCGGCTCGAGTTCGCGGGTTCGATTGTGACCAACATGGTGAGCGAAGCCACGGAGATTCTGCGTCGACTCGGACAACTCTGAGCGCCCCGGAAATTCCCGTCGCCGATATGACTCGACGCATGGCCCGGTCATAGTCTCAAGAGATGGCACGGGATGTAAATAACTTCGAAGACATCCTCTCGACGATCCGCCAAGCACATCATCGGGTAACCCTTGCGAAGCGCACGGTCGTCCAGGTCCTGCTCGACAACGACGAGCACATGACCGCTGAAGCGATTACGAGCGCGGTTCAACGACTGCGATCTGAAGTCAGTCCGTCGACGGTCTATCGCATCCTCGAAGAATTCGAAGAACTCCAGATTGTGGTACACGCGCACCTTGGGCAGGGCGCCGCGGTCTATCACCTCGCCGGAATCGTTCACGGACACTTGACGTGTGACGTCTGTGGCGTGACCTTTGAAATTCCCTCGCGCCACTTCGATTCACTCAGCAAGGAACTGAAGAATTCATTTGGGTTCAAGTTGGATCGACATCACGTCGCACTCACAGGTACATGCGCGATCTGCCAAGACAAGCGCGAACTCTAGGTTCGCTCCTTCTTTTAACAAGTTATTACTCTGTTCGTCACAACAAGTTTCTGCGGCTGAGTAAGGTGAAGTCCTACCCATGTTGAAGATTGAACACCTCACGAAGCATTACGCCGACACGGTTGCCATCAACGACCTTGACTTTGAAGTCAAGCCTGGTGTCGTGACGGGATTTTTGGGACCAAATGGTTCGGGCAAATCCACCACGATGCGAATCATTCTCGGTCTTGACCATCCTACGAAGGGTCGCGCGACAATCGACGGGAAAGAATACGCACAGTTGAAGTCACCGCTGCGCGAGGTGGGTGCCCTCCTCGACGCCAAAGCAGTGCACCCGGGTCGAACGGCTCGAAATCATCTTCGAGCCCTCGCCGCATCCAATCGCATCAAACGTTCCCGGGTGGATGAAGTTCTCGAATTCGCAGGCATCACGTCTGTCGCGGGCAAGAAGGTCGGAGGGTTTTCCTTGGGTATGTCCCAACGCCTGGGGATCGCGGCGGCGCTGCTCGGAGACCCCCAAGTTCTGCTATTCGATGAACCCGTGAATGGCCTTGACCCTGAAGGGATCCGTTGGATTCGCGAGTTTTTCCGCTCGCTCGCCAAAGAGGGCCGAACCGTCTTCGTGAGTTCGCACCTCATGAGCGAAATGGCACTCACTGCTGATCAAATCATCGTCATCGGTCGAGGAGCGTTGATTACCCAGGGGTCGGTAGACGACCTCACGGCGACGGCAAAGGGCTCGGTATTCGTGCGTGCTTCAAACCTCACTGCTCTAACGAAAGCGCTTAAAGCGAATAATGCTGAGGTGCAATCAACGAGTGACAGCGGACTCACCGTAAGTGGCCTGACGTCAGATGACGTCGGGAAGGTCGCTTTTGGCGCGGGCGTCACCCTCTTCGAACTCACACCGCAACGAGCGTCGCTCGAGGAGGTCTTCATGGATCTCACGGCGGACTCGGTGGAATACGGAACTTCGATGCCGGGAGCGATGCCACGTGAATAACACGCAGAATCTCGCTGACGTTTCCAAATCTGAATGGATCAAGTTCCGCTCAGTGCGATCGTCGGTCACCGGTGTGGTTGTGTTCTTCGTCCTCACGCTCGGACTTGGCGGGCTGATCTCATTTGCGATTCGAAGTCATTGGAGCTCTTCATCGCCCTCGGATCGACTCACGTTTGACCCAGTTTCGACGAGCCTGGCGGGAATACTCTTTGCGCAGTTTGCGGTAGGCGTCATTGGCGTCTTGTTCATCACGAGTGAATACTCATCGGGATCGATTCGCACGACCTTGGCCGCTGTTCCCAACCGATTGCGACTTATCTCGGCCAAGCTGATTGTGTTACTGGCATCAATTCTCGTAGTCAGTGAGGTGGTGTGCTTCGCCACCTTCGAATTGGGACAAACCATCTATAAGGGTGGTCATCTTCCATCCGACTCACTCGGCACCGCCGACGTCCTTCGATCAGTCTTGCTCGCGGGGCTCTACCTAACCTTGTTGACGGTCTTAGGCTTCTCGCTTGGACTCATTGTGCGCCAGAGCGCTGCGTGCATAAGCATCTTTGTGTCGGTGCTCTTGATCGTTCCAATTATTTTCGTGTTCCTCCCCACAAGTTGGCAGAACTCGTATTCGAAATACTTGCCATCAGAACTCGGCAGGTCGATGATGTCTCCTTTCGCGCCGGCGCACCACCTCGGGGCATTGAACGCCCTCATTGTGCTGCTCATCTACGTCATCGTGGTGTTTGGCGTAGGTCTTACTCTGATGATTCGACGCGACGCCTAGGTTGCGCGCCCTAGGGTGGCGCCATGGAGTTCGACGAATTGCTCAGAACCACGGGCTCAGTTCGAGACTTCACCGATACCCCCGTTCCTGAGGACCTCATCTATTCGATCCTCGACGACGCACGCTTCGCGCCTTCTGGAGGCAATCGCCAGGCATGGAGGGTCATCGTCGTCAAAGGCAATCAACGTCACTCGCTGCGCGACATTTACCTAGACGGCTGGCACGATTACGTTGCCCACCTGCTGGCGGGTTCGGTGCCGTTTTCGCCCCTCGCCACCGAAGACGAACGGGCAGCGGCAAATGCCAAACGCAACGAAGCGATTGGCCTCTCGGATCCCCGTGGCTTTGCCGAAACCCTCGACAGCGTTCCGGTCATGCTGGTTGTATTAGGGGATCTTCGAGCACTCGCCGCGACGGATCGGATCTCGGGCGCTACCAAATCGTCGGCGGAGCCTCCGTCTATCCCTTCGTGTGGAGCATCTTGTTGAGTGCACACGCACGCGGACTCGCCGGAGTCATGACGACGGTGCTCACCTTGCACGAAGAACAGGTTCGACAAGTCCTTCAGATACCCGACACCTTTGCCGTCGCGGCGTTGGTGGCCCTCGGTTATCCCGTGAAAAGGCACACGCGCCTACAACGTCGACCAGTAGAGAGTTTCACAACGCGCGACACGTTTGACGGTGAGACGTTTCAACCTGGCTAATCGTCGCCAAAGATCGTCGCCGTGTCCTCGCCCAAGCCGTGCGGTCCACTCCGAAGGCCCGGACGAACTCCGTTGATACGCAGTGGTGTCTTCATCGTCAAAACCGTTCCCACCGGACTCGACATTTCTCCGACGAAGTCGCCTCGGGAAATTTGTTCTTGAGCGAAGGCGCCAGCGACGTCGAGCACCGGCGCGTGCGGAACGCCCGAAGGAGCCAGCACCGCCAGCCACTGAGCACTCGACTTTTTCGAAAAGATTCCATTCAGCGCTCGACCTAATTCGTCGCGAGCGTCCACGCGCTCAGCGTTCGTTGACCACGGCATCGAACGAAGTTCGCCGTCGTCGAGTATTCGCACGAGTTGCTCGTACTGTTGGTCGGTCCCGACCGCCAAGAGAATCACGCCGTCGCGTGTCGTCACTGGTCCGTATGGCGCAATACTCGGGTGCTCGTTGCCGAGCCGACCGGGATTGATTGAGGTTGCGAGAAACCCTTGGGCCTGATTCACGAGCGCCGTCATGGTCGATTCGAGTAACGGAACCTCAAAATCTCGTGCCGAAGACCCGTTTGCGCGCGCGAAGAGCCCACTAAGGAGTGCCACCGCGCCATAGAGTCCCGTCACGACATCGGCGACGGGGGCGCCAACTTTCATTGCCGGACCCCCAGACGTTCCCGTCACTCCCATGAGTCCTGATCGCGCCTGTGCCAGGAGATCGAAGGAGGGAAGGTCTTCGAGCACACCGCCACTGGTCGCCGGAGTGATCGAAACCCAAACACACTCTGAGTTCGCGGCCCTCAGCTCGTCAATCTTCAAATTGCGAACTTGACTGGGCAAGAAATTTTCGATGACGGCGTCCGCTTCACGCACCAAGCTCGCGACGCGGGCGAAGTCCTTCGGATCACGCAAATCGGCAACGACGTTGCGTCGGTGTCGGTTGATCGCCAAGAAGTACGTCGCGAGCCCGTCAATCTGTGGCGGCGCCAGGGAACGAACGGGGTCACCACCAGGTCCTTCAACCTTGATGACATCCGCTCCCAGGTCTCCCGCGATCATCGCGCACAACGGCCCCGCAAGAACCCTCGACAAGTCGAGCACGCGCATCCCCTCGAGTGGCAGACCAGTCCCCTGGTTTGAGCTTGCAATCTTCCACAGCATTAGAGCACTTTCGAGAGAAAGTTCCTCAGGCGATCAGTCTTCGGTGCGGTCAAGAATCACTTGTGGATCACCCGACTCCCTCGATAACCCCGCCATCAAGGAAGTACGCGGTGTTGGCGACTTCGCGGGCAAAGCCCATTTCGTGAGTCACGACAATCATCGTCATGCCACTTCGCGCAAGGTCCTTCATTACCTCGAGCACCTCACCCACGAGCTCGGGATCAAGAGCTGAGGTCGGTTCGTCGAAGAGCATCAACTTGGGGTCCATCGCGAGCGCCCGAGCAATTGCCACGCGTTGTTGCTGACCACCCGAAAGTTGACTCGGATAGCTCTTATCTTTGTCGGGTAGACCCACGCGTGATAGTAAGTCACGTGCGGTGCGATTGGCAACGTCACGACTCGTTCCCAATACCTTCATTTGTCCCACCGTGATGTTCTCGAGCACCGTGAGGTGTTGAAAGAGATTAAAACGCTGAAAGACCATGCCAATTCGTGAACGGTTCTCGCAGACCCGCTTATCGCTCAATTCGTAGAGCTTTCCATTGCGAGCCTCGTAACCAACGAGCTCACCATCAACGCGAAGCTCCCCGCTGTCGTGCTTCTCGAGGTGATTGATGCAGCGCAGCAACGTGCTCTTGCCCGAACCAGAGGGACCAATGACAGATGACTTCGCCGCGTTCGACGTGCACGTCGACGCCCTTCAAGACTTCGATGCCGTTATAGGACTTCTTCAATCCCCGTATCGTTACCATCGGTCCGTTCACGACAGAACCCTCACGCCTCGTTGGGTTCGAAACTTCGACGCGATACCTCGCAGGTCGGAGCGAAGGCGCTGGATCGGTGTCGGCGGCGGATTACGGAGTGCCCCTCGGGCAAATCGTCTTTCGAGATAGAACTGTCCGATTGAGAGCACGGTCGTGACGATGAGGTACCAGACTCGCGACGATCAAGAGTGGGATGATCTCGTAGTTCGCGGAGTAGATGTTGGTCGCGGCACCCAGGAGCTCCACTAAGCCAACGGCGCTCGCGAGTGACGTCGTCTTTAACATCGAGATGATCTCGTTGCCGGTGGGCGGAAATCTATGACCCGCATTGCTTGGGGCACGATGATCAGACGAAGCGCTTGGTGTCTGGGTCATGCCCAGCGAGGTCGCCGCCTCAATTTGGCCCTCGTCCACCGAAATCAGGCCCGCTCGAGCGATCTCCGACATGTACGCGCCTTCATTCAGTCCGAGTCCGAGACAACACGCCTCGAGGATGGTCACGGCGGTGTTGACGTGTATGTGCACGAAGATGAGGTTGCTGAAGGGCACGCCGAGTGTTAAACGGGGATACACGTCGCCAATAAAGCTCCAAAAGAAGAGCTGGACCAACACCGGGGTTCCGCGAAAGAACCACGTGTAACCAAACGCAACGGTCGAAAGGACGCGATTGGTCGACATGCGCATAATTGCGACCACGAGGCCGAGAACAATCCCAATCGCCATCGCGATCGCGGTCAATTCAATCGTAATCACGAGGCCGTGGAGAATCTCAGAACTGAAAAAGTACTGACCAACGACGTTCCAGCTGTATCGCCAGACCATGACGTGTTGACACGTCGACGCCGAACCAATGACTCGACACGTGACGCGAGCGCTCGCGACGCGAAAAAACAGCGTGTGCACCAACATCGCGCCGAGCAGTCCCAGAATCGCGACGCCAATCCACTGCCCGTAGTGACGGACGGGAACGACTTTGACGCTGGCGTCCCCGTCCGTACTCATGGGCTGATTACCTCGTGGACCTTAGGAGGCTGCTCCGTTCAAAACGATCTTGGAAGTGGGCAGCGCACCGGCGCTCACGCCCCACTTCGCGAGGATCGCCCCGTAGGTTCCGTTCGCGATGAGGGTCTTGACGGCGGCCTGGATGGCCTTGGCCAGTCCGAGACCAGCGGGTGTCTTCGGCGTGGCAAATCCGTAAGGTGCGACTTCGATCGCGCTCCCGACGAGCTTGAAAGCGCCTTTTGACTGTGAGACGACGTAACCCGCAACTTGACTGTCGAGGAAGCCCAACTGCGCACGACCCGATGCCACCGCAAGGTCAGCACTCGTTCGGGTCGGGTACGCGAGAACGGTCAAGGGCTTGGACGACGAACAGGTCTTTTTCGTATTGACCGCGTCGGACTGCTCGGTCGTGCCGGTCTCAACAGCGACGCTGAGTCCGCACAGACTCTTCAGACCAGTGAATTTCACGCTCGACGAGGTCTTGGCGTACACCGCTTCGCCGGCCTGGAAGTAGTCAACGAAGTTCACTTGACCTTCGCGTGCCTTGGTGTCGGTGAACGACGAGTTGCCCACGACGTACTTACCAGCCTTGATACCTCCGATGATGCTGTCAAAGGTGACGTTGTTCTCGTTGATCTTGACTCCCAGGGTCGTGGCGATCGCCTTCATCAAGTCAACGTCAAAACCGACCATCGTCGTGCCGCTCATTGACTCGTCAGGAGCGTACGTTGCGTCGGTGGCAATTCGGAGCGTGGTCTTCGCCAAACTGGCCGGTACGAGCTTGGCGTCGCTGGCGTTGTAGGTGCCACTCGTGGACGCCGCACCGGCGACCACGCCGAAGCGAGCACCAATGACGTGATGCCTGTCACAACCAGTGCTTGCCGTACTCGGGAAAATCGCAACATGAATACTCCTTGTCCATTCGTCGCCAGGTCTGGCGTATGGGTTCTATTGATACCAGAAATTGAGAAGCCAGCGCCGTGCCAGCGTGTCGCCAGCGTGAATAACTCCTACTGATGCACCAATTCCATGTTGCGAATCACTCGTTTGGGCAGAAACTGAAAGACCGCGAAACCCACCACAATCGCAACGATCCCCGCCACCAAACAGCCACGATGAAAACCGTCAATGAACGCCGCGGTGACTCCCCTGACGATGAGCGCGTAACCGGGCAGACCGTGGGGCAAATGGGCAACGACCTCTCGAGACGCCTGCATCGAACCCTGGGCAATGCCAAGTTGCGCCTTGGAGAGTCCGAGCGGGGCGAGAAGCAGACGGATGTGGGACCGAAGATCGACGAGAACACTGAACCGACCACGGCGACGCCGAGGGTTCCACCTATCTCTCGGGTCGTCTCGTTCACCGCGGCACCGGCGCCAATCTGATCGGGACGCAGAGAACCCATTATCGCCGCAGTCGAGGGAGCGTTAATGAGCGAGAAACCAAAGGCGAGCATCATCATCGTTTCGATCACGGGTCCGAAGTACGCGGCGTGGGCACCAATCGTGGTCATCCACAACAACGCGGATCCCATGATGACGAGACCAACACTGACGACGTAGCGCGTTCCAAAACGAAGCGCCGCAAGAGCCCCAAGTGGC
>CAWICL010000023.1:0-18504 GCA_963834545.1 uncultured Acidimicrobiaceae bacterium
ACCGCTGACGTCACGTACGTCGAGCCGCTTGACGTTGAGGTGCTGATCGACATTCTCGAAAAAGGAGCGACCCGACGCACTACTACCAACGCTCGGCGGCCAGACGGCGTTGAACTTGACAATGGAATTGGTTCGCCGGGGCGTTCCGCAACAACTCGGTATCGAAGTGATTGGCGCGCGCCCCGAAGCAATCACCACCGCCGAGGATCGTGAGAAGTTCAAAGAGGCAATGGGAGAAATTGGACTAAGCGTTCCGGAATCGGGATTTGCCCACGACGTCGAAAGTGCTGTGCAGATCGCACTCGCGATCGGCTGGCCCATCATCATTCGCCCTAGCTTCATCCTGGGTGGTGCCGGAACGGGGATTGCCCACGACGAAGTGCAGTTCCGTCGACTTGCCGAAGAGGGTATCGCCGCCTCTCCGATAAGCGAGATCCTCGTCGAAAAGTCGATTGCGGGCTGGAAGGAGTTTGAGCTCGAAGTCATGCGTGACGTCGCGGACAACTGCGTGGTCATTTGCAGCATTGAGAATTTTGATCCGATGGGCGTTCACACCGGAGACTCAATAACCGTCGCTCCCCAGCAGACGCTTTCGGACGTGGAATATCAAGCAATGCGTGACGATGCCTTCGCAGTCCTTCGACGAGTGGGCGTTGAAACCGGGGGATCGAACGTGCAATTTGCCGTCAATCCCGAGACTGGTGAGAGGCTCGTCATCGAGATGAACCCGCGCGTAAGTCGCTCCAGCGCTCTGGCATCAAAGGCAACGGGATTTCCCATAGCCAAGATCGCCGCACGATTGGCCGTGGGTTACACCTTGAACGAGATTCAAAATGACATCACGAAGGTGACGCCTGCGAGTTTTGAGCCGGTGATCGATTATGTCGTCACGAAGATCCCTCGTTGGGCGTTCGAGAAATTGCCTGGAGCGATCCCCGAACTGGGAACTCGGATGCAATCTGTTGGTGAGGTCATGGCCATTGGCCGCAATTTTGCCGAATCTCTCCAAAAGGCCATTCGCTCACTAGAGCAAGGTCGGCTGGGTTTTGCCCTCGGAGGGGACACTGAGTTCAATGAACTTGACGAGCAATCGTTGTGGCATCGCTGTGAGGTGGCGACGCCCGAACGACTTTTCGCGATCCATGAAGTCATGTTGCGAGGTGCGGGAATTGAAGAAGTGGTGGCGCGTACGAAAATCGACCCATGGTTCGTTCATCAGTTGTCGCAGATCGTTGAGCGCGAGAATGAACTCACTCGAGCAATGAATCTTTCCGCGCTCGATCGCCAGGGTTGGTTGCGCTACAAGCAATGGGGTTTTTCTGACTCGCAGATCGCGAATTTGACGAGTGTCGCGCTCAAAGAGGTGACTCGCCTTCGACGTGAAGCCGGCGCCCTCACCACCTTCAAAACCGTCGATACGTGCGCCGCAGAATTTGAAGCCTCAACGCCGTATCACTACAGCACGTACGAGGACACGAGCGAGGTAGAACCTTCATCAAAAGATCGAGTCATCATCCTTGGTTCGGGTCCGAATCGCATTGGACAAGGCATCGAGTTCGACTATTGCTGCGTGCACGCTTCGATGGCGCTGCGAGCAATGGGCTACGAGACGGTCATGATCAACTGCAATCCTGAAACGGTGTCCACCGATTACTCCACGTCGGATCGGCTGTATTTCGAACCTCTTACGCCCGAAGACGTCGCCGAGGTCATCGCGGCCGAACAGGCCGCATGTCGTGATGGAGCCAAGGTTGTCGGCGTCATCGTTGCCTTGGGGGGCCAGACTCCGCTCAAGCTTTCGCACTCATTGGAACCGTCATTGGTACTGGGCACGCCCGTCGCCTCCATTGACGCCGCCGAGGATCGCGAGCAGTGGTCGAGCATCTGTCACTCGCTGGGACTTCGCCAGCCACCCGGAGACGTGGCGTTGAACTTGGATGAGGCGCTCGCCATCGTGAAACGCATTGGCTATCCCGTCCTCGTTCGCCCGAGTTACGTCCTCGGCGGACGCGCAATGGAGATCGTGTACGACGACACTGCGCTCGAGCGGGTGATGAAGGACCTCACCAGTTCCCACGGGTCACTCGCGAGAGAAGGTGGCGTCTCCCAAACTCGGCCGATACTGCTCGATAGTTTCCTCGAAGACGCTATTGAGGTCGACGTCGACGCGGTGCGCGATGCTGGCGGCGACATCTTCATCGCGGGGATTATGGAACACGTTGAAGAGGCGGGAGTCCATTCGGGAGACTCCGCTTGTGCCCTGCCACCTCAGAATCTCAGTGGACGAGTTCTCGCCACCCTTGACGACTACACGAGAAGGATTGCCGAATCTCTCGGTGTCGTAGGCCTGATCAACGTGCAGTACGCCGTGAAAGACGAAGAGGTATTCGTGCTCGAGGCGAACCCGCGCGCGAGTCGAACGGTGCCGTTCGTCGCCAAGGCCACTGGCGTGGCGCTCGCTCAAGTTGCGGTACGCGTCACGATGGGAGAGAGCTTGGAGCGATTGCGTCACGACCACGTGGTACCCGAGTCAACACCGCAACCTCGATACGTGAGCGTGAAGGAGGCAGTCCTGCCATTCAATCGATTTCCGGGTGTGGACACGGTACTTGGTCCAGAGATGCGTTCGACGGGTGAAGTGATGGGCGTGGGCGAGAGCTTCGGCATCGCGTTCGCGAAGGCGCAGCTTGGCGCGGGTACCCGTTTGCCCGACGAGGGCCAAGTGTTCATGTCACTGGCTGACCGCGACAAAGTGGCGGGGCTCGCACTGGCGCGACAGTTGGTGGAACTCGGATTTTCACTAGCGGCGACGATAGGCACCACGGGATTCCTGCGCAGTCATGATGTACCCGTGCGGACCCTCGTGGGAAAGATTGGTTTGGCCGAACTTGGAGCAAACGCGGTGTCGATGTTGGCCAACGGCGAAGTGCAACTTGTCGTGAACACACCATCAGGCAGCGAAGCTCGCGCCGACGGCGCGGAAATCCGAGCCGCGTGTATCGTGCACGGCGTCCCGTGTCTTACAACGATCTCAGCGGGACTCGCGGCAGCGATCGGGATCGCGGACACGAGGTCGCGAGGCTGGCGAGTCCACTCACTTCAAGAATTACATCAATGACCTGTGACCTCTCGACCGCCGTGGGAGTCGTAGAACTACGAAGTCCGGTCTTGACCGCCGCGGGAACATCGGGGTACGGGAGCGAGCTCGCGGCCTACGGAGAACTCGATGAACTCGGTGCAGTCGTGGTGAAGTCCCTCGCCGCGTTTGCCTGGCCGGGGAATCCAGCGCCGCGTGTCGCGGCTTGGAACGAAGACATGTTGAACGCGGTGGGACTCGCCGGACCGGGCGTGGCTCGTTGGCGCGACGAGTACTTGCCCGAGCTTTGTAAGCGCGGCGTCAACGTCGTTGGTTCAATTTGGGGACGCAACGTCAATGAGTTCGAAGAAGCCGCACGAGCTATGAAGGGGGCCAACATCGTCGCGCTTGAAGTGAACGCGAGTTGTCCCAACGTCGAGAACCGTTCGAGCATGTTCGCGCATTCACCAAGCGCCACCGCCGAAATCGTCAGCGCGTCGTTGGTCGCCAACGTGCCCTTATGGGTCAAATTGAGTCCGAACACGCCAGACGTCGTCGAAATCGCCGACGCCGCTCTTCAGGCGGGAGCCTCGGGACTCGTTCTCGTCAATACCTTGCTCGGGATGAGTATCGACGTCGAGACCCGTCGTGCGTCACTCGGCAATGGGGGAGGAGGACTTAGTGGGCCGGGTCTGTTCCCGGTGTCACTTCGCACCGTGTTCGAATGTCGAGCAGCCTTTCCCAAGGTACCGATCGTGGGTGTTGGCGGCATCCAAAGTGGAGAGGACGCAGTGGCGATGATGATGGCTGGAGCCAACGCGATTGAAGTTGGAACCGCCACGTTCGCGAACCCTCGAGCGCCGTGGATTGTGCAACGCGGAGTGCAGCAATGGACGCGCCGACACGGTGTTCTTTCGGTCCGCGAGTTGATCGGAGCGGCGCATGGTTGAGAACTTTGGCGTGAGACTTCGTGAACACGTGCGCGACCGAGGACCACTTTGTGTAGGCATTGATCCCAGTCGCGCGATGATCGAATCGTGGGGGCGAACAACTCTGTCGAAGGTCTCGAGTTTTTCTCACTCGCCGTGCTCGAAGCAGTAATGGACAGCGTCGCGGTCATTAAGCCCCAAGTGGCGTTCTTCGAGCGTTTCGGTTCCCAGGGATTTCGAGTTTTAGAGCGCTTGATGAGTGATGCTCGAGACGCCAATGTGCTCATCGTCGCCGACGCCAAACGCGGTGACGTTGACTCCACCAACGTTGGTTACGCGCAGGCGTGGCTCGAGGAAGCCTCGCCACTTCGCTGTGACGCAGTTACCGCCAGTCCTTATCTCGGCGTTGAGTCACTTGCGCCACTCTTCGAGCGGGCGGCGTCCACTGGTCGGGGGGTCTTTGTGCTGGCGGCTACGTCAAACGAGGAGGGTCGAGAGGTTCAGAGTGCGCGTACCAAGGAAAACGAAACGGTGGAGGATTTTGTCCTTGGATGCTTGCGCGCGCGGAATGCTCCCTTGAGCACCTGGGGCCTTTTGGCCTGGTCCTGGCGCCGCGCGCGATCGTCCGACGTTCGATTTGACAACATTGGGTGGTCCCTTCTTGGTGCCGGGTGTGGGCTCCCAGGGCGCCAGCGCAGAAAATGTTGCACGTTTATTTGATCGGTGCCCCGAAGGAACGGTGCTCGTGAGCGTCTCTCGAGCCATATTGCAAAAGGGTCCTGAGCGTTCGGGACTCGTGACGCCGCTCAGCGCTGGCGAGATGACCTTAGTCACGCCTTGGCATAGGAAAATCGGCGAGAACAGGAGTATTCTGACGTCGTGACTCCAACTCCGCCGGCCCTGACGCACGAGCAGCGTGTGGAAGCCTCGCGTCTGGCCGTGGCGAATCGACGTCGCCGCGCCGAGGTAAAGCGACAAGTTAAGTCCGGTGAGTTGTCCCTGGAGGAGTTGTTCGAGCTCGCCGAACGTGAGGAATGTGTGGCACAAATGCGTGCGTACGACCTCATCAGTGCGCTCCCCGCGATTGGTGAAGTGAAGGCTGAACGAATTATGAAGAGCGCCTCGATCGCACAAACTCGACGCATCCGTGGTCTGGGGACAAAACAACGCGCCGAACTGTTTCGAGCTCTTGTCCGCTGAACCGCTGCTCGCAGTATTGATCGGACCAGGTGGCGTTGGCAAGGGCTCCATTGCGAAGCGCCTCGTCGAACGCGACAATCGTCTTTGGTTGAGTCGCAGTTGGACAACACGTCCGCAACGAGCGACGGAGAACGGCAGTGAATACAACTTTGTGTACGAGCGACCTTCGAACGGGCGATTGACGACGATCTGTTTCTCGAATGGGCTGAGTTTCACGGCAATCTTTATGGAACGCCGTTGCCGAGTGCCAACGGCAAGGACGTGTTGCTCGAAATTGAGGTGCAAGGCGCCGAGCAGGTTCGCCACGAGCACCCCGATGCCGTCGTTTTTTTGATCTTGCCCCCTTCGATGCGTCAGTTAGAGGGCCGGCTGCGAACCCGCGGTGACGCTGAGGAACACGTGGCCTTGCGTCTCTCCAGCACGCCGCAAGAACTCGCCAAAGGCCACGAATTGGCCACGTACGTGGTGGTAAACGACGATCTGGCGAGGGCGAGTGACGAAATCCTCTCTATACTGGAAGGACTGCGCCAGCAACGGCGAAACCCCTCTTCAAAGGATTAGGACCTATGGCTGAACGCCCCACCTTGGTGGACCCACCGATCGAGACGCTGCTTCACAAAGTTGGTGACTCGAAATTCACGCTCGTGGCCGTCTCGGCGATCCGCGCTCGTGAGATCAATGAGTACTACAACGGCCTCGGTTCGGGTCACGGCGCATTGATTCCACCACAGGTGACTTCGATGTCCAACAAGTCGTTGTCACTCGCCATGGAAGAGCTCTATCAGGGCAAGTTGGAATTCCATCGCCCGACGCCAGAAGAGATCGAGAATGAGCGTCTTCAGGTTGAAGCATTGGAGCAGGCTCGCCAGGACGCCAGCAACGACCTGGACGCGTTCACCGATGCGCTCCGCGACGCCTAAATCGTCGCCACCTCATATTGTCCTTGGGGTAAGTGGCGGTATCGCTGCCTACAAAGCCGTTGAACTACTGCGCCTTATGCGCGATGCCGGTTATTTCGTATCTCCGGTATTGACCCCCGACGCCACTCGTTTCGTTGGTTCGCTGACTTTTTCGGCGCTCGCGAGTGAGCCGGCGAGAACATCGCTCTACGGCGACTCGAACACGCCTATCCCACATACTTATTTGGGTCAGCCCGCTGACATCATCGTCGTAGCCCCGCGACGGCCCATTTGATCGCGCGCTACGCCCACGGTCTCGCCGACGACCTCCTCGTAGCTACGCTGCTCGCAACTCGGGCTCCAGTTCTGCTGTGTCCCGCAATGCACACTGAGATGTGGGAACAACCGTCAGTTCAAGAGAACCTTGCGACGCTACGCCGTCGTGGTGTTTTGGTGATGGATCCAGACATTGGGCCCCTCGCGGGGGGAGACGTTGGCTCTGGACGGATGCGAGAGCCCGACGAAATCTTTGAACTCGTGAACAGAGTTCTACAGGGATATCGTGGCGAACTATCGGGGCGACGGATCGTAATCAGCGCGGGGGGCACCCGAGAGCCCATTGACCCGGTGCGCTATATCTCCAATCGATCATCAGGTCGACAGGGTTACGCCTTGGCCGAAGTCGCGACGCGACTCGGTGCCGAGGTGACACTCGTGAGCACCGTGCAGCGTGCGATTGCGCTGGACGTTGTTCGTTCTATCAACGTGGTCCACGTCGACAGCGCCGCACAAATGTTCGACGCCGTCACGTCACAAGCAGCGAACGCTGACGTGGTCATCATGGCCGCGGCGGTCGCCGATTTCTCGGTGAATGCGTCAGAGGAGAAATTGAAGAAGGACGAAGGCCTGCCGGTGTTCAGCATGGAACCTACCAAAGATATTGTCCTCGAGCTGGTGGCGCGTCGTACCCCGAATCAGATCATTGTGGGCTTCGCCGCCGAAACCGACAATGTCAAAGAGAACGCACTCGCGAAGCTGCGACGCAAAGGCGTGGACCTCTTGGTCGTCAATGACGTGAGTGCCCCGAGTGTGGGATTTGAACATTTGACGAATGAAGTCACGCTGATCGATCACGACGAGCACGTGGAATCGATCAGTTTACGGTCGAAAGAAGCGATTTCCTATGAGATCTTGGCTAGGGTGGCTTCATTGTTATCACAAGGAGCATCATGAGCGACCGCACCCTCTTCACTTCGGAGTCGGTGACCGAAGGACACCCCGACAAGATTGCCGATCAGGTTTCTGATGGAGTCCTCGATGCCATTCTCGCCCAGGACCCAACGGCACGAGTTGCATGTGAGACGTTGCTCACGACGGGTCTTTGCGTCATTGCGGGTGAAGTCACGACGAGCGCGGCGGTGGACGTTACGGCCGTGGCGCGAAAGACAATTTTGGACATTGGCTATGACGACGGTGCGAAGGGTTTTGACGGGAAGAACTGTGCGGTGCTCGTTTCTTTTGACAAACAGAGTCCCGACATCGCCGGCGGTGTCGACGTGGCGTTTGAGCATCGTTCGGGAGCGGGCGGCGAAGACGAACTGAATGCACTCGGCGCGGGTGACCAGGGCATGATGTTTGGCTACGCCTGCAATGACAACGAGGACTTCATGCCCGTGCCCATCTGGCTCGCGCACCGTCTTTCCATGCGCCTCACGCAAGTTCGCCGCTCCGGACAAGTTCCCTACCTGAGACCTGATGGCAAGACGCAAGTGACCATCGCGTACGAGGACGGGCGGCCAGTAGCCGTCGACACGGTGTTGATTTCGACACAACACGAGGATGGCTACGACTCGCAGACAACCATCAAGGGTGACCTCATCGAGCACGTGATTAAACCCATGTTGCCGTCGAACCTCGACATCAGTTCGATGAAGGTCTTTGTGAATCCTTCAGGTAAATTCGTTCTCGGCGGGCCCCACGCCGATGCTGGCTTGACGGGACGCAAGATCATTGTCGACACTTACGGCGGTATGGCGCGACATGGCGGCGGTGCCTTTTCCGGAAAGGATCCTTCCAAGGTTGACCGTTCGGCGGCCTACGCGGCTCGTTGGGTAGCCAAGCACGTCGTTGCTTCGGGAGCGGCACAACGTTGCGAAGTGCAAGTGGCGTACGCGATCGGCGTGGCGCGACCGGTGTCAGTCTTGGTCGACACCTTTGGCACCGAGCGTGTGGACCGTGCCAAGATCGCCAAAGCGGTCGACGCCATTTTTGACCTGCGTCCCGCGGCGATCATCCGTGATCTCGACCTTCGTCGTCCCATCTACCAACGCACCGCGGCGTACGGTCACTTCGGTCGCAGCGATCAAGGCTTCACCTGGGAGCAGACTCCGCGTCTCGAGGACCTTCGTCGGGAACTGTCGCTGTAGGCGTGTCCGCCGTGCGCGCGGTTCGTGTGATCACCGAAGTGAGCGCGGTAGATCGTCCCTTTGATTACGTCGTCAATGATGACCAACCACTCGTTGGACTGGGCGATCGCGTTCGCGTGAATTTCCACAATCGTTCGGTCCGCGGCTGGATAGTTGGCGATGGAGTCATGAATCGGGAATTGAAGACGGTGACCAAGTGGCTGGGCTACGGGCCACCGGGCTCGTTACTGGGTCTGCTCGAGTGGGCGAGTGTTCGTTGGTACAGTTCGCTCTCTCGGCTCTTATTGACATCGTCACCGAAACGAATCGTGACGTCATTGCCTCTGGCACCGAGTGGAGTCGCACTCGCTCCTTCGATCCATCGGGTCGAACTCGTCCCGGGGGTGTGGCAGGTGGCTCCCAATACTGATCCACTTCCTCTCATCTTGGGCGCCTACGAAGTTTCGAGGGGCCACGAAGGTTGTTGCTCGTTCTCGTTCCCACTGAGTCGTGGGCCCAACGACTTCGAGGTCGCCTCGAGCAAAGGGGCCTCCTCGTGGCCTCGGGTGACGGGAGTGGGATCGCATGCGTGCGGGTTGGCCGGTGGTGGTTGGATCCCGGGGTGTTGCCCTCGCGCCGGTGCCTCGTGTGGCGGGGGCCGTCATCGTCGACGCCGATGATGAGGCCTACCGATCCGAAGCGACACCTACGTGGGACGCTCTCAGCATGTTGCGTGAACGATGTCGACGCGATGAGGCGCCACTTTGGGCCACGACGGTCCTGCCGTCGCCATCTACCTTGCACGGAGCGGAGTATCGGACCTTTGATGGCATCGCCAAAGGATGGCCAACGGTTCGCGTCGTCAATCGACGTGACAGTGACCCGCGTGACGGCGTTCTCTCTGGAGAAGCAGTCGACGCCGCGCACCGAGCGCTCCTTGAGGATCACGATGTCGCCGTCGTGGTCATCTTGCAGCGACTCGGACATGGGCGCCTCTTCGCGTGTCGAAAGTGTGGTGAGCTGGCGCGTTGTGAGGAGTGCGGACTCGCAGAAGAAGAAGTTGATGGACAGCTCACGTGTTCGGCTCGACACGTGCAACGCGCGAACTATTGTCGCTCGTGCGGTGCAACGAATCTTCGGCGCGTGCAGGTTGGGGTGGCGAGCCTCGCGAGAGACGTTGCCGCACAATTGGCCCAGCCGGTGAGTGAGATCACCGCGAAAAGTACGACGGGGGTCGCATTTCATCGGGTGGTGGTGGGCACTGAGGCGGTGTTCCAGCGGGTGCGCCATTGTGGCGTCGTGGTTTTCGTTGACTTTGATCAGTACCTGTTGGCGCCACGAGAGTCAGCGCGCCGAAGCGCTATCACCGCGGTGGCCAAAGCGGGAAGGCTCGTGGGCGCGCGCGGCGAAGGTGGTGGCGAAGTCATTCTCCAAACGAGGAGGAGCAAGGATCCGGTCGTGAAGGCACTCGTTGATGGTGAATTTGATGACGTTGTGCGTGAGGATGACGACACCGCTCGTATCCTCGGCCTGCCCCTTTACGGTGCGATCGCGCAGGTTTCGGGAGTGGCTGCAGGAGAATTCGTGGTTCAGTTTGAGCGCTCGGGCGTCGGTGTCTTTCGAATGGGCGACGTTTATGAGTTACGCGCGCCCAGTGTGTCGGTGCTCACCGAGACACTTCGAAATGCGGAGCGACCCGAGGGAAAACTGCGCGTCGCGGTCCTGTGACAATCTCGGCACGATTATGGGTTTCTCAGAGATAATAAGCAAGGCGCGTGTCGGGCTCTGATCGAGAGTGTGGTTGGTAACGTAGTGACGTGAGTATCCTTCCGATTCGACAGTACGGTGATCCGGTTCTGAACGAAGTGACGACAGAAATTGACAACATTGACGGTCGTGTCGCACAGTTGGCCGAGACCATGATTGCGACGATGTACGAAGCACCCGGCGTGGGTCTCGCCGCGAATCAAATTGGTGTGCAAAAGCGACTCTTCGTTTATGACAAGGGTGAAGGTCCGGTCGTTGTGGTGAATCCGGTCATCGTCGAATCCGACGGTGAGTGGACGTACGAAGAGGGCTGTCTCTCGGTACCGGGACTGAGTTGGGAGATCACGAGACCCAACGCCATTCATCTGGTGGGCTTTGACCTCGACGGTAACGAGATCAGCGTTGAGACCGATGAATTCGAGGGTCGAATTTTTCAACATGAAATGGACCATCTCAATGGAGTGCTCCTCATTGAGCGTCTCGACGATGACCAACGAAAAGAAGCGAAGAAGATCCTGCGGTCACGAAAGCTCACTCGCTCGTAACGACCCCGACGGACTGAACTTGCTTCTCGGTAACTAAATGCGCCTCGCATTTCTCGGCACTCCTCGTGCCGCCGTGGTCTCACTCGAGGCGCTCGTGAAGGCGGGACATGACGTACAAATTGTCATCACGCGTCCCGATAGGAGAAGGGGGCGTGGCTCAAGCTTGATCGCGAGTCCCGTGAAACTGGCCGCCGAATCGTTGGGACTTCGTGTTGCCCATTCGCTCAAGGATCTCGATGGTTTGGATCTCGAGTTCGGGGTTGTCGTCGCGTACGGGGCGCTCATACCGTCGGCGGTCCTCGATCGCCTTCCCATGCTGAACGTACATTTCTCGCTCCTTCCTCGTTGGCGCGGAGCGGCCCCGTGGAGCGAGCCATCTTGGCGGGTGACTTTGAGACCGGCGTGTGCATTATGCGCGTTGAAGCGACGCTTGACACCGGTCCGATATGCGCAATGGCCTCAGTTCCCATAGGCGAAAAAGGTGCTGATGAACTCACGGGCGAACTCGCCGTACTCGGGGCCGAGTTACTTATCAGGGTCCTGGGAGAAAGGGACGTCCTCGAGAATCCTCAGGGCCAGAAAGGTGAGGCCACGTACGCGGAGAAACTCACCGAGGAAGCTTCACCTGCTTCCCACGATGAGCGCCGTCGAGATTAGTCGTGTCGTTCGTCTCGGACGCGCCTATTGCTTCGTCGCAGAGCGTCGGCTTCGAGTATTAAAGGGCCACGTACGCGAAGCGAACGAGGCGCCGGGACATGTCAGACGCGATGATTCTGGTGTGTTCTTGCAGACGAGTGACGCCGGTTTTCAACTGGAGACCGTCCAGCCTGAAGGATCGCGATCAATGACTGCGACCGAGTGGTGGTCGGGAGCTCGATTGGACGCCGGCGCGACGATGTGGAGCTGATTCAGTGTCTCGCTCTAGGCTGATTTCGTGACGACGATAGAGGCGGGTCCTACCGGTGCGCTTCGCATCGCCCCCTCAATTCTCGCCGCAGATTTTGGTGCCCTCGCCAAGGCCGTTCACGACATTGATGCCCAGACCGACTGGCTGCACGTCGACGTCATGGACGGTCACTTCGTGCCCAACGTGTCAATAGGACCTCCGGTGGTTCAATCGCTTCGTCCCTACAGCAATCGATTCTTTGACTGCCACCTCATGATGACCGAACCGGGACGATATCTCGAAGCATTCAAGAATTCGGGAGCGAACGGTTGCACGGTGCATATCGAAATTGGTGGAACTCAGTCGCTCATCAACGACGCGCGGTCCCTGGGTCTTCGCGTCGGCCTGGCGGCGAATCCTGATACACCTTTTGAAAAAGTTGCACCGTTCCTCGGTGAAATTGACTTGCTGCTTTTGATGACCGTTTTCCCGGGATTTGGCGGGCAGTCGTTTATGGGTGACGTCATGGTCAAGGTGAACGCGGCGCGACGAGAGGTGGACGAGAATTCCCTCGACGTTGATATTGAAGTCGACGGCGGCATTGACGTAAAGACCGCGCCGATCGCGGTGCACGCTGGTGCCAACGTGCTCGTCGCGGGCTCGGCGATTTTCTCGCGGCCTGATCCACTCGAGGCGGCCCACGATCTTCGAGACGCAGCCCGTAGCGCGCAACGATGAAGTTTTCGCCCCATGAGTTGATGCAGATGGCGGTGGTCGCTGGCGAAAAAGCGCGATTCCACTCGCCGCCCAATCCTTGGGTGGGAGCACTTATCGTGAACGATGACGGGGTAGTGATCGCCGAAGGTCATACCCAAGCGCCAGGCGAATCGCACGCGGAGATTGAAGCGTTGCATCGCGCCGGCGGCCAAGCACGAGGTTCGACCATGGTGGTGACCCTCGAGCCCTGTTGTCACGTTGGTCGGACCGGTCCGTGCGTTGAGGCAATTGTGGAGGCGGGCATTTCACGCGTTATCGTCGGTACGCTCGATCCCGACTCACGAGTGGCGGGACGCGGCGTCGAACTATTGAAGGCGTCGGGTGTCGATGTTGAACTAGGTATCGAAGAGGAGTTGGTGCGGACTCAACTGGCCGCCTATCTCTGGCATCGGGTGACCGGGCGACCCTACGTGGTCTTAAAAGTTGCCTCAACCCTGGACGGGGTTGTTGCCATGGCCGACGGCTCGAGCCAATGGATCACGAGTGAGTTGGCCAGGCGAGACGCACACGTCCTTCGTGCCCAGAGCCAAGCAATTCTGGTTGGGGCCGGGACGATCCGTGCCGACAATCCCGCGCTCACCGCGAGGCTCGATGACATTATCCTGGAACCGCTTCGTGTGGTGCTGGGTTCGGTACCACCCGATGCGAAAGTTCGTCCATGTTTAGAACGAGTGGGTGAATTGGGCGTCGTGCTCGACGAACTGGGCCAACTCGATGTTTTGCAATTGCTGGTCGAGGGAGGTCCGACGACAGCGAGTGAGTTCGTCGAGCAAGGTCTGGTGAATCACGTGGTCTGGTACCTCGCACCCGCATTTGGGGGATCCGTTGGATCGGCGGGTGCGTTGCGGTCGCTGTCGACGCCGACGATTTCGGCGCTGCGCAGGGGCCGGGTGGTGGACGTGACGCGAATAGGCGAAGATATACGGGTAGACGTGGAGGTCTGATGGCGTTGTCAACGATTGAAGAAGCGATTGCCCAGTTAAAGAAGGGTGGCATGGTGGTCGTCGTCGATGACGAAGACCGCGAGAATGAAGGCGACTTGATCATGGCCGCCGAAGACGTGACACCCGAAGCAATGGCTTTTTATCTCGAGCACACCTCCGGTGTGTTTTGCGTGCCCTTGGAGTCGGCTCGCGCCGACGAACTCGATTTGCCTTTGATGGTCGTGGCGAACACTGAGGCCCAGCGGACCGCCTTCACCGTGACCGTTGACTACCGACACGGGACGTCGACAGGAATTTCCGCTGGCGACCGCGCCGTCACGATTCGGGCCTTGATTGATCCGAACACCCGGTCGAACGATCTCAATCGTCCGGGGCACATTTTTCCTCTGCGCTACCGCAATGGTGGCGTCTTGAAGCGCGCTGGTCACACCGAGGCAACGGTGGACCTTTGTCGCTTAGCGGGCAAGTACCCGTCGGGTGTGCTGTGCGAAGTGGTCACTGCGGACAAAACGGGGATGGCCCGACTCCCTGAGCTCGAGGAATTCGCGAAGCGACATTCGCTTCCTCTGATCACCATCGCCGATTTGATTCGTTATCGTCGTCACCACGAGAAACTGGTTAAGCGCATCGCCGAGGCGTCGTTACCCACCGAATTCGGGCAATTCCAGGCGTTCGTCTATGAGAACGTCTTGGACGGCGAGCAACACATGGCCCTGGTATACGGAGACATCGAAAATACCCGTGACCTCCTCGTGCGAGTGCACTCTGAATGTCTGACCGGAGATGCGCTGGGGTCGCTGCGCTGTGACTGCGGGCCACAACTGCACACGGCGTTGGCGAAGATCGCGGCCGAAGGCGCCGGAATAGTGGTGTACTTGCGTGGTCACGAGGGTCGCGGAATCGGTCTTGGACATAAGATTCGTGCCTACGCGCTTCAAGAAGATGGTCACGATACTGTCGATGCGAACCTGGAGCTCGGTCTTCCTGTGGATTCGCGCGAATACGGGATTGGGGCTCAAATCTTGGTCGACCTCGGCGTGACGACGATGCGCTTGATGACCAACAACCCCTCGAAGTACGGAGGTCTTGAGGGCTTCGGGCTCAACATCGTTGAACGAGTCCCTCTCGAAAGCCTCCCCACCGCGTTCAATATTGACTATCTTCGAACGAAACGTGAGCGGATGGGCCACATTCTCGGGGGGCTCGATGACCTCGAGTGATGAAACGATCCTGGACAAAACATCGTTTGATTCGTTGCGCGCGCGAGTGGGCGAGTTTCTAGAGGGTCCCATCGACGGACGGGGACGAAGAATTGCACTCGCGTGTGCGAAGTTCAACGGGGGCGTAACGACTCGTCTGTTGAATGGAGCGCTCGATGCACTCACGGAGGCCGGCGTTGAACGACGCGATATCTCCATCGCGTGGGCACCGGGGGCGTTCGAATTGCCGCTCGTCGCTCGAGCGTTGCTGTGCGCGGCGATGCCCTTTGACGCGGTAATCACGTTGGGCGCGGTCATTCGTGGTGACACGGGACACTACGACGTTGTCGCTGGCGAATGTGCTCGAGGCGTCCAAGACGTGCAACTTAACTACGGAGTCCCGGTGGTGTTTGGCGTCCTCACCACGAACACCGTCGAGCAAGCGCTCGAACGCTCAATGCCCGATGAGACGAACAAGGGACGAGAAGCAGCGTTCACCGCCCTCGAGATGGTCTCGCTCTTAGCTCAAGGTTCCCTCGCTCGATCTCCACTATGACGGGCGTCATTTCGTCGTTTGACGAAGTGCGCGGCGATGGACTTTTCATCACTGATGAAGGTGAGACGCTCTACTTTCATTGTGTGGCGATAAAGAACGGCACCCGCGTGATTGACGTCGGAGTGCGAGCCAGCGCGACGCGTGTTGTTGGTCACCAGGGACGTGACGAAGCGAGTGACATCGAAGCGATTGCCTGAAATCGCCCGCGTAGATGGGAAAGCGGCGCGCCACCCTTTCGAGTGACGCGCCGCCAGGGGAACAGCGATTCGTTACGGTGCCACCGGTGGACTGCCGAGAGTGACCAGCGCTGACTTCGCGCTGCGGCGGCCTGGGCAATTGCGAGGGCGTAGGCGGCCCGAGCAGTACTTCGCTCGCCACCAGTGGTGGCCTTGCTCGTCGCGAGCATGAAGGCTTGTTGGGCTGCGCGTACCGCACTCTGGAAGCTTGGGCTATCTGTCGACGAGCGCCGATGTAGGCCTGGAGTTCCTTTTGGTAGGTCTTCCACGGGTGATCCGAGGGTGACGTCGTTGTTGTCGTTGACTGGGTCGAGAGGGTCGTCGTTGTGGCGTCGTGATTGGCGCGATTGTGCACGCCACTCGCCCCAGCAAGAAGAGGCGAGCCCACGAGCAGGGTTCCCGCGATGGTGAAGCCAGCAATCGTGCGTTTCAGGGATGATCTCACGGCCGCTCCTTTCGCTAGGACAACCATCAGCGTACAGAGCAAAGTTGTGAAATTGCTGTGTGTGGCGCCAAGGTTCTCTGTGAAGCTACCCCTGAAGGTCACCGAGCACCTTCGAGGACGTATGAAAAGGTACGCTCACTCCATGGTGATCCCGCAATGACGACGGTCTTGGTGGTTGACGATGAGCCAGGCGTGCGAGAGTTACTGAGCGACGCGCTGCGAATAACTGGTTACGAGACCGAGATTGCTGCCAATGGTGTTGAGGCCTTTGACGTGATGCACCGGCGTCGGGCGGATCTGTGCATCGTGGATGTCAACATGCCGTTGATGGACGGATTCACCTTTTTGTCAAAGTTACGCGAACACGACACCGCGACGCCGGTGCTCTTGCTGTCGGCGAGAGACTCGAGTGATGACGTGGCCCAGGGACTGCGTTACGGGGCAGACGATTACGTTCGAAAGCCGTTCAGTCTGGAGGAGTTGATGTTGCGGGTGAGCGCGATCCTGCGTCGAGTAAATCCTGAAAGCGACGGTGAGTTGGTCTTCGAGTGTGGCCCTTTAGTGATGAACGTTGAACGCCACGAAGTAACCCTTGACGGCGATCTGATTGATCTCTCCGCAACCGAATTTCGGCTTCTCGAGGTTTTGATGGAGCGAAAGAATCGCCTGGTCACGCGCGAACAACTCTTGCGCGAAGTATGGAATATTGACTTTGATTCCGAGACCTCGGTGCTCGACACCTATATCTCGTATCTGCGAAGAAAAGTCCATCATGGAGAATTCGCCCCCGTGACCACCGTGCGCGGGGTCGGCTTTAAGTTGGTAGACGAAAGCCCCAAGTAGTGAAGCTGGCGACACGCCTGACCATCTTGTTGATCGTCATCACCACGGTGGTGGCGCTCACGGTTGGTTGGTTCGCGGTGAATTCAAGCACCCATTCGGCCTACGCCACCTTGGACGGGACTATCAACTCAGTCGTGCAAAGTGGCGAGGGCAGCCCGGACGCGGCACTCAGTGATGCAATAAACGCCGACGAGAAGAATAATTATGACCTGACGCTTGATGTGGTTTTCGCGAACGGCACCGTCACCCAGATCATCAGCGCCAAATCGCCACTCGTCGCCACGCCGACCAAGGCCAACGTTCGAGCTTCGCTCGCGGCCGTGGTGAGCGCATCGAATCTTCCAGGATTTCGTATTCGATCACTGAATATTGGTGGAGGCGACTATCTCGTGGTGGCCGCTTCCACCCAGAGCATCAGTCGCGCGAGTCAACAACTCATCTTGCGTGTGGCGGGCGTCGCCCTGATCGCGGCCATAGCCATGGTCGTGGTCGCACGGATCTTCATGCGGCGCGACCTGGTGACGATGGAAGGCCTCATCCGTTTCGCCTCTGACGTCGCCCAGGGCAAAGAACACAGTGAGGTTCCCGCCAGTTTGGGAAGTAGAGACGTTCGAGAATTGCAACGCGCACTCGCGACCATGGTCGCGTCACTGCAAGAAAAGATTGACGTGGAGTCGCGCCACGCTGAATCGATGCAGTTATTTATTGGCGACGCGTCGCACGAACTGCGTACCCCACTGACCGTGATCAAGGGTTACACCGAGTTGATGTCCAATCCAGACGCCACGCACGAACAGCGGACACGAGGTCTCGAAAGGATGCGCAAAGAGATTGAACGTATGGAATCTCTCGTTCGAGACCTACTCCTGCTCTGCCGAGATTCGTGAAATGCCTACAGCAGTCCATCGAACCACTCGACGTGAGTTCACTTCTTACCACCAGCGCCCGAGAGTTCGTCGAGGGACCATCTGACACGCGACGTTTCAGTTTCGATCGAACCGAATATTTGGATCAGGGGACGAATTGATCTGGTCGAAAGGCTCGTAACAACGCCCTTAGCAATATCGCACGCCACACACAGTCCAATGTCGCGGTCTCGATCTCGTTGCGGCCTCGTGGCGACGAGGTGGAACTATGCATTGAAGATGCTGGTGAAGGTTTGCCGGTCTATGGAACGCACCCCGGTCGCTTTCGTCGCTTCGATGCTTCGCGTAGTCGCGAGACCGGCGGCTCGGGACTCGGCATGAGCATCATGTTTGACCTTTGCGAAGTGATGGGGGGAACCATGAAGACCTCCAAGAGCGGACTCGGTGGCTTGTGCTTGACCTTTACGTTCCCGCTGGAAGATTACGCGTCACCTTTGGACGTCGCCGCGCGCACGTAGGCCTGTTGGATTTCAGCCAGAGCGTTCCGATAGAGCGCGACGTGCTCACCTAATCGTTCGCCGCCAGCGTTGATGATCGCACTGAGCGTGTCAATGACGAGTTGAGCTCCGGCGAGGTCGGGGGGAGTTGTCGCGATGTGCAGCGCCGCGAGCTGCAACAAGACGAAGATGTGATTCGCCAAAATCGTTTCGACGGGGGTGTCTCGCAAGTACGACAGTTCGTCGCTCTCGCTCGATTCGGAGGGCTCAGCGTTCACCGCACCAAATTAGTTCGCGTGTGCGCTGGACTTGGTGCTCGATTTTGGCGGCGCCCCGGGACCGGGGAATCCGGGCGGCGAACCGTGCGGACCTGGGTTTGATGGCCGGGCACCACTTGATACCGGACCGCCGGTCCGTACTTCTGGTACGAAGGC
>CAWICL010000024.1:0-42332 GCA_963834545.1 uncultured Acidimicrobiaceae bacterium
CCATGCTCACGAGCGCCATCGAAATCCTTTCGCCCGCCGTGAGCAGCATGTCCAGCTCGCGCGGCGGGCGCGTGGGTGAGACGTCATCAGCCAAACGGATCAAGTCGTCGGTGAACTTTCCCATCGCCGAGACCACCACGACGACGTCGTTGCCTTCTTCACGAGTACGCGCGACGTGATCAGCGACGGCACGAATCCGTTCGGCGTCGCCGACCGAGGTCCCTCCGTACTTTTGGACTACGAGCGCCATGGCATCAAAGATTACTTGAGTCTCTGGCGCCTTTCTCATGGCCTACTAAAGTCGCACCCATGACTCAAACGAAACGTCAACGACAAAAAGCGGCTCGCCGAGAGAAGATGGAGCAACTCGAACGCGCCCGCAAGCGACGAAAGAACATCCGACGCGCGGCAATCGTCGCGGTTGTCGCGGTCGTGGTGATCGTTACCGGAGCGATCTTCTTCTCGGGAAAGGGCACCCCGTCGACAACGACCACGACCACGGTCGCCGCCAGCGCGACGACGACGACCTTGGCCACAACGACAACGACGGCTGCATCGACGAGCACGACCAGTCCGAGCACGTCGACAACGCTCTCTTCGAGCGCCTCGGGTGAGGCGGTTCCGGGATTTGCGACGATTACGTGATCCCTCGCCGTCTGGAAAATTCGGCGTGGCACCGACCGTCGTCGTTCCAACAACGCCACCGCCCGCAGAACTCGAGGCCGCTGACCTCATCAAAGGGACCGGTGCCGCTGCTGCCAACGGCGACAAATTGACCGTCCAGTACGTCCTCGCCACGTATTCGACTCACAAGGTTGTCCAGTCGTCCTGGACCGCCCAGCCGTTCCCCTTCACCCTCGGAGCGGGCACCGTTATCCAAGGCTGGGAAAAGGGAATCGTTGGCATGCGCGTTGGCGGTCGGCGCGAATTGATTATCCCGCCTTCACTGGGATACGGCGATCAGTCCCAAGGTACGGGAATCGCCGCCAATGACACCTTGGTCTTCGTCGTGGACCTTTTGAGTCTTAAGCCGTAACCGCGTTCGACTTCGCGCGAGCGATGTCGAACCTTGAAACCACCGAGCCAATGAAACGAGAGCCATGAGCACTGACATACCCAATCCCGACGGCACGAGCGAACAGCGCCAGAAGTTCAGTGCCGCTCCGCCCATGATCATCGATACCTCCAAGGGATACTCGGCAACGATGGTGACCTCGCACGGGACCCTCGAGATCGTTCTCGACCCACTCGCAGCACCCGTGACGGTCAATAGCTTCGTCTTTCTCGCCCGATGGCACTACTACGACGGCATCGTGTTTCACCGAATTATTCCTGGCTTCGTGCTCCAAGGTGGCGACCCGGGCGGCACGGGGGCGGGGGGACCCGGATACAAGTTCAACGACGAACTACCCAAGGCCGGACGCTATGAGGTTGGAAGCCTGGCGATGGCGAACGCGGGCCCGAATACCAACGGATCGCAGTTCTTCGTCATCTCAGGCCCCGACGGCGTGCGACTCCCGCCGCTCTACGCCCTCTTCGGCAAAGTCGTCAAAGGACTGGACGTCGTGGCAACGATTAACGACCTCGGTTCATCCTCGGGTAAGCCCCGCGAACGTGTCGTCATCGAGTCAGTGACCATCACCGAGTCCTAGAGCGACACCACCTCTTCACCACGCGTGATAGCTACGTCTTCGCTTCGAAGAACTCGCCACGTCTCTTCTCGATACGCGAGGGCCCCGCGCGCACCCAAAACGACGAGCATCGTCTCGTCATCGAGCAGCGACCGGGTCCGCTGCATTTGTTCGTCGCTCTGGGGCTGACAAAACGTCACCCCACGAAACAGGCCCAAGCCAGTCGTTGGCGCTCCGCCACGAGGGTCGATCATGATCTCTCCCAACACTGAGGACACCGAACCCACCGCGACGATCCTCTGGGCTTGGTCCAACGCTTCGCCGACCAAGGTTTCGCGCCAAACCGTTCTCGCGTGCAGCGATGAGCCGTCACAGAGCACCACCAGTTGTGCGCTGCGAATTCGCTGCGCGAAGTGCGGCTCGTTCGCTGATGGGCGGTCACTCACCATCAACGCCTCCAGGGCAAAGTCAAAGGCGTCGCACGCTTCAAGCACCTCGAGCACCGCGTTCGCGGCACCCGTGAAGGCCGCGGCGGTTGGAAGCACCACCACGTCGGCCCCAGCGCCGAGTTCTGCGAGCAGTTCTTCGCCTAACACGCTGCGCAGCGCGTCCAGTGATCCAACGGCGAATATCGACCCTTCCACCGAGCCAGTCTCGCACTCGGCCCCCGAGGTCACGACCAGTAATGTTCGCTGCATGATCTTTAACAAAGTTGGCGTGCTGGGCTCGGGCATCATGGGAAGCGGCATCGCCGAAGTGGCAGCCGCCGCCGGGGCCCAAGTCATCGTGCGTACCCGCTCGCAAGCAACCGCCGACGCACTTCTCGCCGGACTTGAGAAATCGCTGGCGAAGCAAGTGGAGAAGGAGAAACGCACGTCCGCTGACGCCGAGACAATCCGATCACGAGTCACGGTCACGACCTCGCTCAACGACCTGCACGACTGTGACCTCGTCATTGAGTCAGTCGTTGAAGACATCGGCGTCAAGCGGGCTCTGTTCAATGAGCTTGACCGCGCGGTCAAGCACGACGCCGTGCTCGCCACCAACACCTCGACCCTGTCAGTCATCGAACTCGCCATGGAGACCTCGCGACCGGAGTTGGTGTGCGGTGTCCACTTCTTCAACCCCGCGCCGGCGATGTCGCTCGTGGAGATCGTGCGCCCCTTATGTGCGAGTGACGAAACAATCCAGTCGGTGATCACCTTTGCCCAGGAGTGCGGCAAAGAGCCCGTCGAGGTGAAGGACCAGGCTGGCTTCATCGTGAACGCGCTGCTATTCCCCTATCTCAACAACGCGGTCCGGCTCCTCGATCAGGGTGTCGCGACCAAGGAGGGCATCGACGTTGCCATGAAGGGTGGGTGCGGGTTCCCGATGGGTCCCTTCGCGCTGCTCGACCTCGTGGACTCGACACCTCGCTCGCGATACTCGATGCGTTGTACCTCGAGTTCGCGGACTCGAATTTCGCGCCGGTCCCCTTACTTCGACGCATGGTCAGCGCGGGTCAGCTGGGGCGCAAATCAGGGATGGGCTTCTACGACTACCGTCGCTAGTACGACCAGAGGAGCACGATGAGCGAACACTCCAAAGCCTGGGTCATGCGAACCTATTCGGGTCACTCGACCGCGGTGAAGTCCAACGAGCTCTACCGCAGCAATATCGCCAAGGGTCAGACGGGCCTTTCCATTGCCTTTGACTTGCCGACTCAGACGGGATACGACCCCGACTCGCAAGAAGCCGAAGGTGAGGTGGGCAAAGTCGGCGTTGCGGTCTCACACCTCGGGCACATGCGCCAGCTCCTCGACGGCATCGCGCTCGAGCAGATGAACACCTCGATGACGATCAACGCAACGGCGGCGTGGCTCTGGGCGCTCTATATCGCTCTCGGCGAGGAACTTGGCGTGCCGCTCACGTCACTCCAGGGCACCACGCAAAACGACATCGTCAAGGAATATCTGAGCCGAGGAACCTACATCTTCGCGCCCGAACCATCCAAGCGACTCATCGTCGACATGATTGCCTACGGCATCAACAACGTGCCCAAGTGGAACCCCATCAACGTGTGTAGCTATCACCTGCAAGAGGCGGGCGCCACGCCGGTCCAAGAGATCGCCTACGCCCTCGCCACCGCCATCGACGTACTTGACGCGGTGCGCGACTCGGGCAAGGTGACGCCCGAGCAGATGCCCCACGTCGTTGGGCGCATCTCGTTCTTCGTGAACGGGGGTGTTCGCTTCATCGAAGAGATCGCCAAGATGCGCACCTTCACCGCGATGTGGGACGAGATTGTCCACCCGTTACGGGGTTCAAGACCCGTCGCTGCGCCGGTTCCGCTACGGCGTCCAGGTCAATTCGCTCGGTCTCACCGAACAACAACCCGAGAACAACGTGCAACGCATCGTGCTCGAGATGCTCGGTCTCACCTTGTCCGCCGATGCGCGAGCACGCGCCATCCAACTGCCCGCCTGGAACGAGGCGCTGGGGCTGCCACGTCCGTGGGATCAACAGTGGAGTCTTCGCATGAACAGGTCCTCGCCTTTGAGAGCGACTTGCTCGAGTATCCCGACATCTTTGCTGGATCCCAGGTGATGGACGCCAAGGTCCACGAACTCACCAACGCCGCAAAGTCCGAGCTGGATTAAGTACTGACCTTAGGCGGGGCTTTCTCGGCGATCGAGGAACTCAAGAGTCGACTGGTGGCGAGCCAGGCGCGGCGTGTGGCGCGTATTGAATCAGGTGAACAAATCGTGGTCGGCGTGAACCGATTCACCGAAACTGCCGAATCACCGCTCACGAGCGGGACGTCGCTCGAGGCGATCATGACCGTTGATCCCGAAGTGGAGCGCGAACTCGTCGACGACCTCGCCAAATGGAGGGCGAATCGAGACGATGCCGCGGTGAAACGCGCCCTGGACGAGCTCGAGCGCGTCGCTCGAAGTGACGACAGGGAAGAAAACATCATGATTCCCTCGATCGCCCTCGCCAAGGCCGGGGGCACGACCGGGGAGTGGGCGTCGACCCTGCGTTCGGTCTTTGGTGAGTACCGCGCCCCCACGGGAGTTCGTGCAGGGCTCAGCGCTCGCGGTTCGAGTTTCGAGATGCTCGTCGAGCGCTCGCGAGCCCTGACCAAGAAGCGCGGTGCACCACCCAAACTTCTGGTGGCGAAGCCTGGTCTCGATGGTCACTCCAATGGTGCCGAGCAGATCGCTGTCGCGGCACGGGACGCCGGTTTCGAAGTCGTCTATCAAGGGATTCGACTCTCACCCGACGAGATCGTCGCCGCGGCGCGTGACGAAGACGTGGACATCGTCGGGATCTCCATCCTCTCAGGGTCGCACCTCGCACTCGTGCCCCGCGTGCTCAAGGACTCAAAAAGGCTGACCTGGACGTCAAGGTGGTCGTTGGGGGCATCGTCCCCGAACAAGACGCGCACTACCTTCGCTCACTCGGCGTCGCGCGCGTCTACACCCCGAAGGACTTCTGGTTGAGCGCGATTATGAGCGACTTGCTCGACTTGGTCGAAGGTTAGATTGACCACGCGATAGGGACGACGCAGAGCGTAGGGTCCGGCGTTGAACCATCGACCCGAAAAACGCCAACTCGGCAAGGGATCGCTCACGACCAGGGCCTGAGTGCGCAAGAGCTCTTGGGCGGCGACGAGCAGGGCCGCCATCTCATCGGGATCCAACTGCGGTCGTGGCGCCAACCCGTAGTTCACAGCGGGACGTTGCCGTGCTTGCGCTTGGGTAACTCTTCTCGCTTCCCGCGAAGAACGTCGAGCGACTTGGCAATGATGCGACGCGTCTCGGCGGGATCAATGACGTCGTCGATGAACCCACGTTCGGCCGCGATGTAGGGATTGGCGTAGCGCTCCTCGTACTCTTCAACCAGTTGCTTGCGCAAGATCTCCGGGTCCTCAGAATTCGCCAGATCTCGACGATGCACGATCTCAACAGCACCCGACGCTCCCATGACGGCCAACTCGGCGGTGGGCCAGGCGAAGGCGAGGTCGGCACCGATTGATTTGGAGTTCATGACGATGTACGCGCCACCGTAGGCCTTACGGGTGATGATGCAAATGCGCGGCACCGTCGCCTCGCAGAACGCGTAGAGCAACTTGGCGCCGTGACGAATGATGCCGCCGTATTCCTGATCCACTCCTGGCATGAAGCCCGGCACGTCGACGAACGTGACGATGGGGATGTTAAAGGCGTCACAGGTTCGAACGAAACGCGCGGCCTTCTCGCTTGATTCGATATCGAGCACGCCCGCCAGAATCTGGGGCTGGTTCGAGACAAGTCCGATCGTGTGCCCGTCCACGCGCGCGAAGCCGCACGTGATCTGTTGAGCGTAGGTCGCGTGCACCTCCATGTAGTCGCCCCCGTCAACCACCGATGCAATGACCTTTTTCATGTCGTAGGGCTGGTTGGGCGAGGTGGGCAACACGTCGCGAAGGTCTTCGCACAGTCGATTCGCGTCGTCACCCGTGAGAATTCGAGGTGGTTCTTCCATGTTGTTCGAGGGAAGGAACGATAGGAGGTAACGAACCTCGTCGAGCACGCTCTTCTCATCAGGCATGACGAAATTCGCCACACCCGACTTGGTCGCGTGCGTGAGAGCGCCGCCCAATTCCTCGAGCGTGACGTCCTCGCCGGTGACGGTCTTGACGACGTCGGGACCAGTGATGAACATGTGACTCGAGTCCTTCACCATGAAGATGAAGTCGGTGAGTGCGGGCGAATAGACCGCGCCGCCAGCGCACGGACCGAGGATCACCGAGATCTGGGGAACCACGCCCGACGCACGCGCGTTGCGATGAAAGATTCCTCCGTAGGCGTTCAGCCCAGCGACGCCCTCTTGAATACGAGCGCCCGCGCCGTCATTCAGCCCGATGATGGGTAGGCCCATCGTCGTGGCGAGGTCCATGATCTTGTGAATCTTTTCACCATGCATCTCACCGAGAGCACCGCCGAAGACGGTGAAGTCTTGGTAGTACACCGAGACTTTTCTTCCGTCAATCTTCCCGAAACCGGTGATGACGCCATCGGTGTAGGGACGATGGTCCTCGAGTCCCATCCCCGATGCGTTGTGACGATTGAGCATGTCGAGCTCTTGGAACGAATCCTCGTCCAAGAGGTACTCGATTCGCTCGCGCGCGGTCATCCTGCCGTTGGCGCGTTGTCGCTCGATTGCTTTTTCGCCACCCGCAACGCGGGCCTCTGCTTTTCGAGCTTCGAGATCAGCTAAGCGTTCCGCCATGGTGTGCTCCATATGGCCTAAGGCTACCCACAGCGCTTCGTGGACGCGAAAGAGAAATGTGTCGTGCGTGCGAACCTTGAGTGAAAGTGGCCTAGTCCCTTGGTCTTACCGCGAAGTAGGAATTTTGAGCGCTCCGCGGTTACCACGGCGTAAAAGACGTCCTAGTTGGGGTCTTGGACCAACTCGATCAACGTGCCAAACGATGTCTTGGGATGCACGAACGCAACGATCGTGCCGCGCGAACCTGGTCGCGGCGCCTCGTCAATGACGCGCGCTCCCGATGCCTTCAGCGCGTCAAGCGCTTGGGCGCAGCCGAACCCGATAACCCACGTGATGAGGCCCTCACCTTTTTCTCGAGATACTTCGCCACCGGCGAGTCGGGTCGCGTGGGCGTCAACAATTGGATGTACGAGTCGGCCACCTTGATGAGCGCCTCGGCGACACCGTCAGAATCGACCACCTCGCGGTGCACGACCTGCGCTGCGAAGACATCCTCGTACCAGGCAATCGCGGCGTCAAGATCGTTGACGGCAATGGCGACGTGATCAATTTCGGTCAAGAGAGAATCCATGGCTACTCCTTATCGTGTCGACGAAAGATCGTGAGGCGCTGCTCGCCCACCTTGGCACGAAATGTTGGGTCACTGATGCCGAGGCCTTCTTTCTGAGCCACGCACAAGACACCGATCTTTCCCTCGTGGCGGTTGTGATGAACTTCGTAGGCTGCTTCTCCCACTTGTTCCAGCGCGAAGACCGCCGAGAGGGGTGGAACCACCTTGCCGTCAACGATCGTCTGATTGGCGGCCCACGCCTCGCGATAGTTCGAGAAGTGCGAACCCTTGATGGTCTTGAGTTTCATCCACAGGTGCCGATTGTCATATTCGATCATGTAGCCACTGGTCGCAGCGCACGTGACGATCGTGCCGCCGCGCTTGGTAACAAAGACACTTGCTCCCATCGTCGAACGACCGGGATGTTCAAAGACAATGTCGGGATCCTCGCCCACGAGACCCCGGATGTCCTTACCCAGTCGACGCCACTCAGATTCGTCTTGGGTGTGAGGGTCCTTCCAGAAGTTGTACTGCTTCTCCTCGCGGTTGATCACGTACTCACAACCCAATTCACGCAACGTCTCGGCCTTGGCGTGGCTCGAAACAACGCCGATGGGCGTCGCGCCTGAGTTCAAGACGTGCTGAACCGCGAAGGAACCAATTCCACCCGAGGCTCCCCAAATGAGCACCTTGTCACCCTGGGTCACCGGAGCCCCATTGCGAGAGACCAGCATTCGATAGGAGGTTGAGTTGCACAGTGCGTTCACGGCGGCCTCTTCCCATGAGAGGTGTGCGGGCTTTGGCATCAGCTGGTTCGCCTTCACGACCGCGATATCGGCGAGTCCACCGAAGTTGGTCTCGAAGCCCCAAATTCGCTGGCTGCTCGAGAGCATCGAGTCATCGTGACTCGAAGGATCTTGGTCGTCGACGTAATTGCAGTGGACGGTGACTTCGTCACCCACCTTCCAATTCCTCACCGCGCTGCCGGTGCGAAGGACCACGCCCGACGCATCGGAGCCAACGACGTGATAATCAAGGGCGTGTCGACGTCCCCAGTACGACTCCTTACCCAGCCGATCGAGGAAACCGAACGTCGACAGTGGTTCGAAGATGCTCGTCCACACGGTATTGAAGTTGATCGAAGACGCCATCACCGCCAGGTAGACCTCATCGGGTGCCAGTTCGGGTACGTCGACTTCATCGATGTGAAGGCTTCGACGCGGATCCTTGTCCCGGCTCGCCATACCCTCGAACATGTCTTGCTCGTCGCGTCGTACGAACACTGCACGGGTCCGCGATGGCATGGGCGTCGCCGCCAACTCCTCGGGCGTCGCGCCGCCACGTACTGCGTCAAGAATCTCACTCATCTCGCTGAGGATAGTTGGCCGCTCTCCTCACTCGAACAGCCAAGGCGCGTCGGCTGAGGGTTCACCAAGTTTTGATCAGGTCACCGCCAGCTCGCCGTCGCGAGGACCATGGTCCCTCGTCGCGCTACGGTAAGTTCGTCTAACGTTTCATCGAGTTGAACCACTCCAACGAAGGAGCACCATGTCGCGCAGTGTGATCGTCACCGGAAGTCGTACCGCCATTGGGAAACTCTCAGGTGGTTTCGCCACGCTGAGCGCCCAGGATCTCGGCGGAGCCGCTATCAAGGGCGTGCTCGACTCTTCAAGAGTCGACCCCGCGCTGGTTGACGCGGTATTGATGGGTCAAGTCATCCAAGCGGGCCAAGGCCAAATCACGGCGCGACAGGCCGCGGTGAAGGGTGGCGTTCCCATGAGCGTGCACGCGACCACCATTAATAAGGTGTGTCTCTCGGGCTTACAAACGATCTATTTGGCCGACTTGATGATCCGCGCCGGTGAGGCGGACATCATCATCGCGGGTGGTATGGAGTCAATGACCAACGCTCCCTACCTGTTGCCTGGTGCTCGAGCTGGCTACCGGATAGGCGATCAGAACGTCGTGGACTCCATGATGTTCGACGGGCTCACGTGCGCCTTCGACCAGTGCGCGATGGGACTGGCAACCGAGCGCTACAACCACGGACGTATCTCTCGAGCTCGACAAGATCGAGTTCTCCGCGCGCAGCCACCAACTCGCCGCTGCGGCGATCAGTTCGGGAAAGTTCGCCGAGGAGATCGTTGGTGTCCCGGTACCCCAGCGCAAGGGAGACCCCGTCATCATCGATACCGACGAGGGTGTTCGTGGCGACACGACCGCTGCGTCACTCGGCGCGCTTCGCGGGGCGTTCGAAAAAGACGGCACCATCACCGCTGGAAACGCCTCGCAGATTTCCGACGGTGGCGCCGCGGTGCTGGTGATGTCCGAAGAGCGAGCGCACGCCCTGGGTCTCACGCCCCTGGGTGAGCTCGTCGCCTACGGCCAGGTCGCTGGTCCGGACGCATCCCTGCTCAACCAACCTTCACACGCGATTCAAAGGGCCGCGAAGAAAGCGGGTATCGACGTGAAGGCAATCGACCTGTTCGAGATCAACGAGGCCTTCGCCGCCGTGGGGCTCGCTTCGGTTGACGAACTGGGCATTGACGAGGACCGAGTCAACGTAAATGGTGGCGCGATTGCCTTGGGTCACCCCGTGGGCATGTCGGGTACGCGCGTCGCGCTGACCGCGTTGTTCGAGTTACGTCGCCGTGGTGGCGGTACCGCGGCCGTCGCGTTGTGCGGTGGCGGAGGACAGGGCGACGCCGCGATACTTCGATCGATCTAGTCAGGGACGTAACTCGCCACGACCTCGTATTTCTCGAGACCGAGGTGGCGCCCCTCGCCGAGTTCGAGTACGTAGGCACCCCCCAATGGATAGCCGTCACGTACCACCGACTTCGGCGGCTTCTTGGCGAGGGCAAGCAGTAATTCGTGCACCGTGGGATTATGCGCTATCACCAGAAGCGACCTCGTCACGGGATCGATTGATGCGAGGTCGATCAAGAGGTCTTCGCTCGAAACGTGGCGCGATCCGTTGTAGATGAGTGTGCTGTAGTGGTGGTCCCTCACGAAATCAGTGCCTTCGAAACCCAGTTGGAACGTCTCTCTCGTTCGCGCGGCCGAACTCACGAGGGCCGTGCACGGCCCGAAGCGGCCAAGCTCGCTGTTGTCGTGTACCCACGCGCGAAGTTGTGCGCCCTGGCGACGACCCCGGTCACTTAGGCGCCGCTCATAATCGGCGCCTCCCGCAACCGCGGGGCTGGCCTTGCAATGTCGAACAATCGTCAAGTAGCGCACTGGACTAGTTTGTCCCAAAAGAGGCATCGCAGCGTTGCCCGTCGCCGTAGCGTTGGGGCGTGCACGTCTCGCTTTCCTATTTCCAGGCGATCATCATGGGTCTGGTCCAGGGCGTTACCGAATTGTTCCCGGTGTCGAGCCTCGGTCACGGTGTGCTGGTGCCCGCTCTTCTTGGATGGCACAATCTCGTGAGCAGCCAAACGGCCTCGCAATCGTTCTTCCTCGTCTTTCTCGTCGGACTCCACGTCGGCACCGCTCTCGGTCTGCTCTTCTATTACCGAGCGACCTGGTTCGCACTCGTGCGCGGTCTGTTTCGCCAAGTGGCGAACGTTCCACAACGCGGTATCAGTTCACTGTGGAAGCTCAAGAGCCCCGGCATCGATGCGAACTATCGACTTCTCGTCGTGCTCGCCCTCGGGAGCCTTCCGGTCGGCGTCGCGGGACTGTTCCTCGAACACAAGCTTCGAGAACTCTTCGCCAAGCCCTTGGCCGCGGCGGTCTTCCTCTCGCTGAACGGCGTGATCTTGCTCGTCGGCGAGGCCCTGCGCCGCACCAGGGGACGCCACGTCCGTTTCAATCGACTCGCCAACCTCACGCCATTTCGTGCCGTCATCATTGGCGGGTCCCAAGTCCTGGCGCTGCTCGCGGGGATCTCGCGCAGTGGCGTGACGATGGTGAGTGGACTGATGAACGGTCTCGATCACGAAGAATCGGCCAACTTCGCCTTCTTGTTGGCGACGCCAGTGATCTTGATGGCCGGACTCTACAAATTGCCTTCGCTCATGGGCACCCTCGGCAACGGTGTTCGCTCCCAGACCTTGGTCGGCGCACTGTGCGCGATGCTCACTGCCTACCTGTCCGTGCGGTTCTTGACTCGCTGGTTCGCCTCCAAGACACTCATCCCTTTTGGGGTCTACAGCCTCCTCGCCGGTCTGGCGTGCGTCGTGCGCTTCTCCTAGTCCGCCAAAATTCGCCGTCCGTCGATCGCTCGACCGAGTGTCAGGTCGTCAGCGAACTCGAGGTCGCCACCTACCGGCAGCCCGCTCGCGGGCTGGGACACCACGAGTCCGGGCACCTGCAGAAGGCGACTGAGGTACATGGCGGTCGCGTCGCCTTCGACGTTCGAGTTGAAACAGAGGATCACTTCCTTCACGGGACCGCGAAGACGGGTGATGAGTTCTTGAATGCGAAGTCGATCAGGCGTAATCCCCTCGAGCGGATTGAGCACCCCGTGAAGCACGTGATAGGTGCCGTGAAACGCACCGGAGCGCTCCACGGCGAGGACGTCGGGCGGATTCTCCACGACGCAGATCGTTGTTTGATCACGTCGTTCGTCCGAACAAATCGGGCACAGTCCACCACTCTCAGCGATGTTGCAGCAACGTTCACAAAATGACAGCTTGGACTTCATGTCGTGCAAGGACTGAGCGAGTCGCTCGACGTCCTCGTGAGGTTGTCGCATCAGCCAAAAGGCGATTCGCTGGGCCGATTTTGGACCAACCCCAGGGAATCTCCCGAGTTCGTCGACAACGCTCTGCAGGGCCGGCGGGTAACTCACGTGATTTCCTCTGATCCGGGGAACATCTCAGTGATGAGGTGATCGGCGGCCGAAGTGACCACGACAGCACTTTCGTCGGGGGAATACGACTCGTCGTGGCTGTCGGGTGGATCGATCCTGGGCGTTCGCGGCGCGCTCGGCGCGCTCGGCGTCGCCACGACGAGAGACGAGTCGACGACCCAGCGCACGTTAAGTGGCATCTTGAACTCGTGTTCCAACGCTCCGCGAAGACCTTGCGTGATCATCTCAGTGTTCTGGCGCATCTCATCACTGGGTACTGCAATCGTCAAGACCAGTCCGTCGAGGGATTGCACTTGGGCGGACTTCAATATCAATTGGGCCGCGCGCGACGTTCGTGCGACCACTCGTTGGGAAAAACGTTCGCTCACCTCCGCGAAGTCGAGTGCGGCAACGGCACTCTCAACTCCCGTCGCAACGGGCGACGGCTCGGGCGAAGGTGGCGCCACCGGCTCACTCTTCACTTCGTGCGCCGTTGCACCAATGGGGCGAAGGGTAGGTGCGGGGGGAGGTGGCGTTTCACTCAGCGAAGCTCGTGAAGGCATTCGCTCGAGTTTGGTGACCCGCTCGGCGAGCGCTTCGAGTGATGAGTCGAGGTCGGCTCGTACCAGACGCACGAGGGCGACCTCGAGAACGACGATCTTTTCGGGGGCACTCTTCATCTCTCGCATCGCACGCCCAAAGGTCTCGAGAATCCGTACTGTTCTCGCGAGCCCTAGTTGCTCGCCCCAGCCACGAAGTCGCTCACGATCAACGTCCACCGCGTCGGCGACCTCGGGCGCCACCTGCAGCAAGAATGCCTGGCGCACCTCACTGGCGAAATCTCGGCTAATTGTTCGAGGTCCCAACCCCCCTGGCGAAGCAGCGACAAGGACTTCAGGGCCGCCACCGCGTCATTCTCCACCAAGGCGCCAAACAGTCCATCGAATTGTGGCTGCGTGTCACCGGGAGAACCGGTGGCGACGAGTTGGTCGAGGGCGCTCAACGCGTCACGCGCCGAGCCTCGACCCATGCGAACCGCCGATTCGATCGTCGCGTCGTCAGCTTCCATGCCCGCCGCGCTTTGGACCTCGTGCAAAAGCGCGTTCAGCGTGTCTCCGGCGATCAAGCGAAACTCGAGGTGCTGGGTGCGCGAGCGAATCGTCGGCAGCACTTTGTGGGGATCGGTGGTCGCGAGGACGAAGACTACGTGTTGGGGCGGCTCTTCGAGAGTCTTGAGCAAAGCCGCCGAAGCAGCTTTGGAAAGCTGGTGGACTTCGTCGAAGATGTAGACCTTCCAGCGCCCGGGGGTCCCGTGCCACGCCCCGGCGGTGATGTCTCGAATGTCGTCGACGCCGTTGTTCGAAGCCGCGTCCAGTTCAATGACGTCCAGTGACGAACCCTTCGCAATCGCAAGACAACTCGCGCAGACACAACACGCGTCACCGTCTTGGGGATTTTCGCAGTTCAGTGCCTTGGCGAGCACTCGAGCCGCCGTGGTCTTTCCCGTTCCGCGCGGCCCAGAAAAGAGGTAGGCGTGCGAGACGCGGTCGTTTCGAACTGCTCCCTGCAAGGCCCGCACCACGTGATCCTGGCCCTTGATTTCTGCGAACCGATTTGGGCGAAACCTTCGATAGAGCGACGTCACTCCGTCAACAGAATGAAATCGGAGTCGCGTCGGCCATGGGTCCATGCTAACGGTGCCCCGTAAGGGGCCGAGGTCCAAAGCGGCGGCCAGGCGAACCGTGGCACCCAACACAATCCGCTGAGAGCTGCTGGCTTCCACCCCTGACTCGATTCACGAACGGTCGTCGCACGGGACCCGACCACCGCTTTGGACCTCGGCGCTTCGAAAGGCTACCGGACTTGGATGGGCCGCGACTCGGGTAGCCTTGCGAGCCGGTAATCATTTCAATGAATCCGAAAAATTGGAGGAGTGCGAGAGCGGCCGAATCGGCACGATTGGAAATCGTGTGAAGGGAAACCTTCCGTGGGTTCAAATCCCACCTCCTCCGCCATGGGATAGTTACGAACGTAAGGCTCAACAAGTAACGAAACTCCAATTCGAACACAACTACGGAGCAAGTGAGCGAATCGGTATGACCGCGACGCCGTCTTCGCGAACGTAGCCATAGCCAGACATACAAATAACGCAGAGAATTGTGGGAGCATCAGTCCTGGCGATATCAATTCCATCGGCGAAACGAAGTAGCGAGGCTGCGCCTTCCTCGATCAATTTCTCTCCGCCGAGTTTGACCTCGAATGCACCCCATCTGCCATCGGTCAACTGAACTATTGCGTCGACTTCTAAACCCTCCTTGTCCCGATAGTGCAGAACCTTGCCGCCGACAGACTGTGACAAGATCCGGAGATCACGGATAACAAGTGATTCGAAAAGAAGACCAAGGAAATTTAAGTCCCGTTCGAGAAGCTCTGGTCCGGCACCAAGGGCCGCCATGGCAAGCGACGGGTCGACGAAATGACGCTTAGGGGCCTGCCTCAGCGGCGTCGCTGAACGTAAATGTGGCGCCCAAGCAGGCTGATCTTCAATGACCATTAGACGTGTCAATGCGTCAAGATAGTCCGAAACGGTGTTGCGTGACATTTCCTCGGCACCAGTACTGGCATCCTTCGCGAGCGTCGAATCCGACACTTCCGTCGCTACGTTTCTGGCGAGTGAAGTAAGAAGTCGTCCCACCTTCACAGGGTCACGTCTGATTCCATTGACGCGACTTACGTCAACTTGAGTGGTCTGCGCCACATAGTCTTTCGCTGCTTGAACCGCGGCATCGATGCCCACTCCTTGCTGAGCCGGCCAGCCACCACGGACAATCAACTTGGCGAGATCCGGCACTGAGAGATTGGCCTCGACGCTACGCGCAGGCTCGCCAGCCATTAACGCAGAAAACGATACGGTCCCCACACTCTCGCCACTTTCAAACAAACTCATCGGACGCATCCGAATAAAAGAGAATCGTCCCGTCCCGGTGTGTCGCTTGAGGTCCTCATCCGGAACCGACGATCCGGTCAGGATGAATTGGCCATTCAGTTTGCGTTCGTCGGTCAGGGTACGTGCATGGTTCCAAATCGCAGGCTCTGTTTGCCACTCATCGATAAGACGAGGGGTCTTTCCTTCTAAAACCAGAAGAGGGTCAGCCGCTACGGCGAGTTGAGCGCTGGTGTCAATGTCAAGACGGACCACGCTCTGTGCGACTTGGAGAGCAGTCTCTGTTTTTCCACAGGCCTTCGGTCCTTCAAGCACAACGATGCGAGCAGACCCCAGACGCCGAAGCAACTCCGAGTCGACAACCCTGGGCATATAGGACATGACTTCAATTGTACACAAAATACCTGATTAAACCACTAACTGAGCAGTTTGGCGGACTTTCACTGAGCAGTTTGGCGGACTTTCACTGAGCAGTTTGGCAGACTTTCCTCAATTGAGGTCCATGTAGAACTGATCGAAATACCTGATCAACAGCTGTGTGGTCAAAACACTCTCAAATGTGTGGTCAGTTTCTAGGCAGGGCTAAATCGGTCATCAAAATCACGGTGAATGCAATGATCCGCGAGTTTCGTAAACACCCCGCCATCGGGCGTCGACTATTTATTGTCCTCGCCCGTAGTAATTGACTGATACAACCTTGACAACGCAAGGCCCTGTATGGGTCATGTCGGTCACGCTCGTGGCAAGGTCATCGTCGCGGTGTAGAACCTTCAAACCTCGTCACCGATCAGCGAACGGCTTCTTCATCACCTGAGCGACGACGTGGAAACCAAGTGATTCATAGAGTTTTCGCGCCGCGACGTTGGGGCCGAACACATTGAGGGCCAGACTCGTGGCACCGAGCGCCTTCACATGGTTTTCGCCAGCGAGCATCGCGGACCGCCCGATGCCGCGACCCCGATGTTCGGCATCGATGACGATGTCATACACGAACCAATCGGTCTCGGCACCATCTTGTCGACCCAGCCAAAGAAAGCCAACCGCGCACCCATCGACGCGTACGTCAAATATGTATTGCCCTTCAACGGGAAGACCGTCTTTGAAAAGGCGCTCCTTATTCTGTTCCACGTTGCGGCGGGCGCGCTCTTCACTTTCTCCCGCATCAATGAGATTCTCAAGGTACGTACTCCACATCGTTGGTAACCACGATTCGAGGCGTTCTTTGGGGGTCGGTACCAACTCAACTTCTATGGATGCCTGATCGCTCACGCTTCAATTCTGTCACTCGCCGTGTCGGTGGCGCGAAGAGTGACCTGGGCTTGAGTGCCGGTTGACACCAGGCAACGCAGGGCGAGATCGATGAGATGACAATGGGCGAATCGGAATTTTTGAGAAGATCCCATCAAAGTCGAGTTTCACGGACGACGTCGTGCAAGACAATCCATCTTGAGATCTTGGGTCGACGTCTCCAGAAACATGGAGGTGATCTCACGGCGCACCAGACGTCGATACCGAGCGATGTTCGCGCTTAAGCCACTCACCTCGCTACCTCGAAAACAAAGCCCTCGTCGAAACGTTTCAGAATCGTGACGTGATTGACACTGACGGATTACTCTGCCTCTCTACATTTCTGTCAAGACCGCATCGAGTGGAGAACGCCGTGAACGAACCAACCTCAGTACAAGACTTTCTCGAACTGTATGAACAAAAGGGTGACGAACACTACGGCGAGCACGTGACGCAGCGTGAACACGCTTTGCAATGTGCCGCGTTGGCCCGACGCGACGGCGCCATCGACGAGCTCGTCGTCGCGGCGCTCTTGCACGACGTGGGACACCTGATCGCCGACGTTCAAGGCGACGTCCGGTTCGACCTTCGACGAGACGACGATGGACACGAGGCACTCGGAGCACGCGTCTTGTCGCCCATTTTTGGCCCCTTGGTGGCTCAGCCGGTCGCCTTGCACGTCATCGCGAAGCGGTGGCGCTCGACTGTCGATGACGGCTATTTCGCTCAGTTGTCCCCGACGTCAAGAGCGACGTTGGAGGCCCAGGGAGGACCCCTCACGGCGCAGGAATGCTCACGATTCGAGTCGCATCCAGGATTTGAGGCTGCGCTGGCGCTGCGGTCCTGGGACGACGCCGGGAAAATCCAAGGGCTTGAAGTTGGTTCCCTTGGCGACTACGAAGCGTTGCTCAAGAGCGTGGCCGACGCTCACTGACGAGCACGTCTCGAACCTGGACCGACAAGTCCACTCGAGACCCAATCTCGAAATGCTCGGAGTCACTGCTGCGCACGTCCACCTTCACGTTCACGCCGCCGATGCCAACACCGAGACGAGTCGTCGCCCCGAGAAAACTTCGATGGTTCACGAGACCGAGTCCGTGGGGTGACACAGTGGCCGACACGTCCTCAGGGCGAAGCAGGGCGTCCAAATCACCTGAGGGACCGTTGATAAATCACCGCGAATCTTCGCTGGGGAACCGAACAGTTCGATCCCGTGACCCACGCGCTGCACGGGGACTCGACTGGACACGCCAACGAACTCGGCGACGAATGCCGTACCCGGTGTTGCGTAGAGCACCGAGGGCGTCGCAACCTGCTCGGAGCGACCCCGCGACATGACGCACACTCGATCAGCCATCGACAGGGCTTCTTCTTGATCGTGAGTGACGAACACGGTCGTAATCGCGAGACGTTGTTGGAGCGCCCTGATTTGATCACGCAATTCGGCTCGAACCTTCGCGTCAAGTGCTGAGAGCGGCTCATCGAGCAAGAGAACTTGTGGTTCGATGGCGAGTGCGCGCGCCAAGGCCACGCGCTGTTGCTGACCCCCGGACATTTGGTGTGGGTACTTCTGAGCGTGTTCGGCGAGCCCCACGAGTTCCAACAACTCGCCAGCGCGTTGACGTCGCGCCGTCGAACGCTGCTTTCGCAACTGCAAGCCAAAGGCAACATTGTCAGACGCGGTCATATTTGGGAAGAGTGAGTAACTCTGAAACACCATTCCCATGTCGCGGCGTTGCGCGGGAAGTCCCGCAACGTTGTTTCCGTGAACATGAACCGTCCCGCTATCGGGCTGTTCAAATCCGGCGAGCACGCGAAGCGCTGTGGTCTTGCCACATCCAGAGGGTCCAAGCAGTGCCACAAATTCGCCGGGCTTGATGTCGAGCGAGAAGCCATCGAGCGCTCTCGTGGCGCCAAAGGTGCGGACAAGATTGTCGAACACCACCGGCGCGCCGGGCGCGCCGCTCACCGATGAAGCTTCGATCGGGCGCGCGACGTCTTGTTCAACTGTTTGATTTTCCAACATCATGCGAGTGACTTCTTTCTACGTTTGCGTGAATTCGATCGGTCGAGAGAAACAATGGCAATCAAGAAGACCCACGTGCCCAACAGCGACAACATCGCCACTGCGGTCGAAATGTGACTGTTGGTCTGGTCAAAGTCAACGATCCACACGGGCAGGGTCTCCCAAAGATCCAAACTCGCCATAGTGAACTCACCCAGTACCAAGGCCAGGGTCAAGAACGGTCGCCGACAACAGCGCCGAACGAAGGTTTGGTACGAGCACGCGCCAGATGGTCGCGATCCATCCCGCACCGAGAGAGCGTGACGCCTCGACGAGGGTCTTCACGTCCAAGGCGCTGAGCCCCGCGTCGAGTGAGCGATAGACGAAGGGCATCCCGAGAACGACGTACACCAGCGACAAGAGATATGGCGAGGCCTTCAGCCAACCCGGCGCGGCGTCAAGGACACCCAAAATGAGCACGATGGGAGGAATGACGATAGGCAGAATCGTGATGACTTCCATGAACCTTCGAAATCGCGGCATCTTCATGTGCACGTAGATCATCGTGGGCACCATCAAGAACATGATGATCACCATCGTCACCGCCGCCAGTCGCATCGAGAGATAGAACGCGGCGGCGAGGCCCGGCTGGTGCGGGATCGCCGTGATCGGCGAGAGGGAGAATTGACCTTGCACGTTCTGCAACGAGAACTTCAGCGCAGCGAAGATTGGAAGGATGAAATACAGCGCCGCCGCAACCAGCACCGCGCCGCGTCCCCAATGAATCTTCCTCTGGGACAAGTCGAGGGGAACCATGGGGAGCTCGAAATCAATGAGGTTGTCAGAAATCACCGAAGCCATCGTGACGACCTTGATCGAAGCAACACGTAGGCAATGATCGAGAAGAAGAGCAGCACGATCATCGCAAAGCCCAGTGCGTAACCAATGTGCTCTTCACCTGAGATGACGTTGCCTTGTAGATACGCCCCAATTTGTACCGGCGTGAGCGCGATGGTTCCGCCCGTCAGCGCTTCGACGGTGGCGTACGCGGAAAGACCACTACCAAAGAGGAGAAACGTGCTGCCCAGCACTGAAGGCATGAGGACGGGAATGCCAACGTGACGCCAATATCGCCACCGCGACGCACCGAGGTTTTCTGCGGCTTCGCGCCACGCGGGGCGTAGACCCTGCAGCGCTGGCGTGATGATGAGCACCATCAGGGGAATCTGAAAATAGCAATAGACGAAAACAACGCCCCAAAACTTGTACAGGTCAAATCCGTGGTTCCAAGGGTTGAAACCGAGTTTGGACAGCCACTCGGTGACGAGGCCCGTGAAACCGTACGTGGCCACGAACATGAAGGCCAGATTGACGCCGCCAAAGTTCGCCAGGACGCCCGACGCGGTCGCGGTGAGTCGCTTCAAGGTTTCGTGCTGCGACGTGGCAATCGCGTACGCCAAGAAGGTGCCCAGCACCGCAGGAACGATGGAAGTGATCAGTGCCATCTTCACGCTGTTCTCAAGTCCTGTTCGGTACTGGCCACCATCAAGCAACGTGCGCATGTTCGCGAGTGTCAAATGGCCGGTGTCTGAGCGAAATGCCAGGTTGATGATGACGAGGGTCGGGATGAGCAGACCCAACGTGATGTAGATGAGAAATGGGAGCACCGGCGCGCTGGTGCGCAATGAACGCCCCAGCGCACCGGTGAAGTGGCGACCGCCTTGAACTTTCTCCTCGAGTCCCGAGGGAGGGAAGGAGTCAACGGAGAAAGTTGAAGGGGTCTTCACGAACGGCGCTCTCGTTAACTAACCGATATGGCCGACGACCAATTGGCCGCTACGACGTTCTTGGCCGTTGCGAGTTGTGCCAGCGTTGGATACGTCACCGTACCCGACGGCGCTGGTGGCAGCTCGGCGAGCCACGTCTTGTTGACCGTGCCGTTCGCGATGAGCGAGGCCAATTCAACTGGTCGGGCATTGCCCTGCAACCAGAGGTTTTGACCTTCGGTGGAATAGAGGAACTCTTCCCACAATCGAGCTGCCGCCGGGTGCGGGGCGCTCGCGCTAATCGCCTGGCTGTAGTAGGCGGCGTAACTCGCGTCAGTGGGAATGTTCACCTTCCACGTGGGCAAGGTTGCCTTGATCGAGTCCTGCAGGTAGTCCCACCAAATGAGGATTGGTGTGGCACCCGAAGCGGCCGTGGCGGCACTTCCCCCAGGAACGTAGTTGCCATCCTTGTTGAGCGTGGCGAAGAATTGAATGCCGGGCTCGATGTTATTGAATGAACCACCGTTCGCCAACGCAGCCGCGAACACCGCAGAGAACGCGGCCGACGCCTCGGTGGGGTCACCGTTGATACCAACTTCATTCTTGTACTCGGGGTTGAGCAACTGTGCGAACGACGTCGGGCACGTGGTCACAACTTTGGTGTCACAACCAATGGAGACGTAGCCACCGTAATCATCGAACCAGCGACCCTTCGGATCCTTCAGAGCCGAAGGAATGTCACTCCACGATGCGACCTTGTAGGGCGCCAAGAGATTGAGGTTGCTCGTGGCGTAACTGGTGCCAACGTCCAGTACGTCGGGCGCTGAAGATCGACCCTTGTCTTGTTCAACGGCGTTGATCTCATCTTGGCTGGAACCGTCGGGATTGTACGAGTTGACCTTGATCCCGTACTTCTTCGAGAAGTCCTTGATGATGGTCCCGTAGTTTGCCCAGTTGGCGGGAAGGGTAATGACATTAAGCACGCCTTCCTTCTTGGCGGCGGCCACGAGCGCGGTCATACCACCGCACGCTGCGGCCGACGTCGCGGTATTGCAACTCGTCGTTGCGGATGCTGGACTGCTCGAGAGCGTGACGCCAATGAGTGCACTACTCATCAGTCCTGCGGCCACAGACACTTTCAGTTTGTTTACAAACACGTGTACTGCCTCCTAAAAGTGAACGCACCAGGGTGGTGGTTCGAGATGACAGTACGAGTGACGAGTTAGAACTACGTGACGCTAATCAAGATTCATTGTGACAATTAGCAAGAACTTTGGCCCGGTTCGTTCACCATTGGAACGTTCAGCGCTACAGAATCTCAGTCAGAAGATCGGCCACGGAATCAATCACGCGATGTGCGCCGGCATCAAGAAGGCGTCTTTCGTCGTCCGTTCCCGTCATTACGCCAATACAAAGTCGTGCGCCAGCTCGGCGACCCGCTTGCATGTCAGAAGCCGTATCGCCTATGACGGCAAGAGAATCCACCGCGTACGCGCCGCAATGGATGACGCACGAAAGAAGCATGTCGGGCGCCGGACGACCCCGACCCACGTCGTGCGGCGATACTCGATAAGGAAAGAGCGATTCCCAAGCGAGCTCCTCCACGAGTGCCTCGCGCGTCGTGGGAGAGAATCCCGTCGTCAGCGCGACATTGATGTCGTTCTCAACTAATTGTGTGACAACGCGACGGACACCGGGGATTTCGTGAACGCCGAGCTCGCGCGCGACATGAAGAAAATGACGCTCGAAGGATTCGTTCGCCATTGGTCCACGTTCTCCAAATAGGAACGTGAACACGTCAATTTTTGATTGACCCATTGTCTCGACGACGTAGGCTTCGGCGCGCGCCGTCTCGTCTTGGCTACTACCGAGTTCTTTTAGGGTGCGTCGAAAGCTCTCCAGGACCAGTCCCCTGTCAACCATGGTCGTGCCGGCCATATCAAAGCAGACAAGGTCGATCTCGCTCACGAGAAGCTCTCCTCCGCAATCGCCGGAGCCAAGGTCATGCCTCGTCCCCCAGCTCCCGTCACCGCCGTCACACCATTCGAGACTCGTTTGCGAAAGTAGATCTCCCCTTCCAGAGGGTTACGCAGTTGGTGATAGGTCCCTGACCACCGGCGAGCGATTCGCGGCATCTCCTGGCCGAGAAGCGATCGGGCCGCATCGACGATTATCTGCATCGGACGATCGGAGTATTCGAAGACGTCTTCGGACCCGTCCTCATGAGTGTCGCCAATCGTCAATCCACCGTGCAAGCGTTGTTGACAAAGCAATTGGATTGAAAAACGTGCAGCTTCTTCGTCTTGGGCAATCAGCTCTCCGACGAATTCGCGGAACGCAGGGTAGTAGCGCAATGAGTCGCCGTTCGCAACAGATGTCGTGAGTTCACTATCGAATGGTTCAGTTTCGGCCATCTGCAGTCGCACCGTTCCAAGCGCCTCGCCGTCAAAGAGTTCAGCGGCAAATCCACTGAGGCTCGCACCGAGACATAGAAAGACCTGATCCGCACGGTGACGTTTCCCTTGATGATCGACGACTTCGTAGTCTCCGATGTTCACAATTTCACGACGTGCGAAGAATTCGTATCGACCAGAGCGAAGCATGTGTGTTCGCAAGGCGCCCAACGCTCGGCGCGATTCCACGGCAGCATCTGTTCGACAATGCAGCCCACCAAGAAATTCTCCCCGGAGTGCCGGATTCATGGCGCGAACGTCGTGGGCGTCCATGAGGACAAAACCACGCTTGTCTGCGTCGAAGCGCTGCGCTGCCTTTTGAAGAACGGCCATTTCATCGTCACGCCTCGCCAGCGTGAAGGAGCCATTCGGTCGAAATCCAACGTCCGGAACCTCGCTACCGATTGATTGCCACAATTCACGAGCCCGCAGCGCAAAGTCGAGTTCACGCCCCGGCGCGCGACCGCTGACCCACACGAGGCCAAAATTTCTCACCGTCGCCCCGTGAGGAGTGTGATCCCGTTCCAAATGAACGACGTGCGCACCGCGATTGAGCGCGAACAATGCGTGCATCGTTCCTATGATTCCAGCACCCACCACAACGACCCGCTGACCCGCGAGCGAAACGTTTGAGAGTGAGTTCACCAGCGAGAATATAGAATTTCCAACTTGCGCGATGGTGACGTTTGTGCGTCAAAAGTAAAAACTATTGATGCGCGTAATCGCGAAAAACTAGTCTCGACGTGCCTCAAAGAACTCACGCAAGATTGCTTGCGATGGCTGCGTCAAGACGTCATAGGAAATCTGCGATTCGTGCAAGAGACGCGGGTCGCTCAAGACGTTGTAGCGCGAACCCACGGCGCCCGCTTTCTCATCTAACGCACCAATCACCACTCGTGAGATTCTTGCGTTAAGGAAAGCACCCGCACACATTACGCAGGGTTCGAGTGTGACGTAGGCGGTCACGCCGTCCATACGCCACCGATCTCGTCGCGACGAAGCATCGCGTAGTGCCACGATCTCAGCGTGCGACGTCGCGTCGTTATCGATTTCTCGCCGGTTCTCACCCGAACCAATCACCTCACCATCGAGCACCAGCACACAGCCAACGGGAACGTCATGGTGCTTCGCCGCGGCCCGCGCGAGATCGAGCGCTGCGTTCATGAACTCCCGGTCACGCTCGTCTTGGTTCGGTTGATTTGTCACATCGAGCAGCGTAGGTGTTCAACGCGACGTCCTCGCGGGTGAAGCCTTTGAGCGAAGCACGCGCACTGGTCCAAAAGCCCCCCTCGATCACGGGCGGTAGACTTCTTGACGGAGGGGTGCGAGAGCGGCCGAATCGGGCAGTCTCGAAAACTGCTGTGTCTACGGGCACCGTGGGTTCAAATCCCACCTCCTCCGCCAGCGAGAAACGGGTGACACGAGTCACCCGTTTTTTCGCACACGGGAATACGTTTCGCTGGAGAACTACGATGTATTTGTCCGACGATGAACGGACAGCTTCGAGGAGAGAGCCATGGTTGCGTCAATTGAGTCGTCGGTTGGATCGTTCCGCAAGGTCGTCACCGAACTGCCAGGACCCAAGTCCCGAGCGCTGCACGAACGACGTCAAGCGACCGTGAGTGCGGGTTTGACCAACGGCTTTCCGGTGTACATCGAACGAGCGGACGGAGCAATCTTGCTCGACGTCGACGGTAACCAACTGCTCGATCTCGGTTCGGGGATTGCGGTGACGACGATTGGACACGCCGTACCAGAACTGATTGACGCCGTGAGTGCCCAAGTTGCCGCTTTCACTCACACGTGTTTCATGGTGACGCCCTACGAAAGTTACGTCGCCGTGTGCGAGGAACTCGCCGCACTAACACCGGGCAGCCACGCCAAGACGTCGGCGCTCTTCAACTCCGGTTCTGAGGCGGTGGAGAACGCAGTCAAGATTGCGCGCCTCGCCACCGGTCGCCAGGCGATCGTGGTTTTTGACCACGCGTATCACGGGCGTACGAATCTCACGATGGCCCTCACTGCCAAGAACATGCCCTATAAGGACCGCTTTGGCCCCTTCGCACCCGAGATCTACCGGGTGCCCATGAGTTATCCCTTCCACGACGGACTCTCGGGAGCCGAGGCTGCCGCACGCGCAATTCGCGCCATTGAGACCCAGGTGGGTGCGAGCAACGTCGCGGCGCTCCTGATCGAGCCCATCCAGGGAGAAGGTGGATTCATCGTGCCCGCCGAAGGATTCCTGCCCGCCCTCTCGGCCTGGACGACCAAGAACGGCGCCCTCTTTATCGCCGACGAAATTCAAAGTGGCTTTTGCAGAACGGGCGACTGGTTCGCCGTCGATCACGAGGCCGTTGTCCCCGACCTCGTCGCCACGGCCAAGGGACTCGCCGGCGGGATGCCCTTGGCGGCGGTGACCGGGCGTCGCGAAATTATGAATCAAGTACACGAAGGAGGACTGGGTGGCACCTACGGAGGCAATCCCGTCGCCGCGGTAGCGGCACTTGCCACCATCAAGACCTTGCGCGAGAGAAATCTCGTTGGACGTGCACGCGAACTTGGCGAACATATTCTTTCCAACCTTCACTCACTCCAACAAGACGTCGCGATCATTGGCGACGTACGTGGTCGTGGCGCCATGATCGCTTTCGAGTTGGTCGAGCCGGGCACGAAGAATCCCAACGCCCCTGCCGCGAAGTCAATCGTGAACTACTGCAATCAGAACGGTGTCGTGGCCTTGGTCTGTGGCACCTACGGCAATGTCATTCGACTCTTGCCACCGCTCGTCATCACCGACGAGCAACTGGACGATGGACTCGCCGTTCTCGCGGCGGCCGTGCGATCGACGAATTAAGGAACGCAACCCTCGGTGGAAACCGAACCGAGGGCGGGCGTTCTCGCGACGTCGCGTTCCACCACCGACGCCGGAATTGCGTAGGCGGTACTTGTTTCGCTCAGTATCTTTGACTCCACGACTCCGGCGACGAAAGGTCCGACCAGAACCGGACTCCCAGAATTGCCGGGCTGGATGTTGACTTCGACGACTTCGAAGTTTCGAGTTGTCAGATTCTGGTTGTAGATGTCGCGGCTCTGGGCCGCAACGATTCCTTCGATGTAGCCAGGCGAGCCAGTGCGTGACGCATCGAGGGGGAATCCAACGACGTAGGCGCGAGTGTCGCGCGGGACTGCTTGGATTCGAAACCGTAGGGGGACCCCGCTGATTGCGTCAACACGAAGAACGGCGATGTCGTTGTTTGGGTCATAGAGCGCCACCTGCGCGCTGACGCCACCAACGGAGAATGAACTCTCTCCGGCCACCACGTGAGCATTGGTCACAACTTCATGCGGACGAACGAAGAAGGCCGTCCCTTCTTGAATCCTTGCGCACCCCCCACTCGCGAGGACCTTGAGGACGTCACTGGGCGTCCCGAGAGACGACACGCTTGGACCGAGCAAACGCGGAGCGACACTCGGGGGCAAGGAGGGCGCGATGACTGAAGCGAACACGTTCGGAAAGTCCACACCACGAAGAAGCGACTGCACTTGGGCCTCGAAGGATGGCACCGGCGGCATGACCTTGTCCAGAGCGCTGAGTATTCGCGACCCCTGGATTTGACTCGCGAGTGAACCCCAAGTCGTCGAGACGAGGAGACCAGCCACGAGCCAACTCGCAACCAGCACGCCGAGTACTCCCACGACCACGCCGCCGATGCTGTCAAGGATTCCGAGTCGAACCACGTGCAACGATTTCGCCACCACGCCACCCAAAAGTCTTCCCAGATGAGCCCCAAGCATCGAAGCGACGATAACGATGATCAGAGCGAGCGCCGGTCGCCATCTCGCGTGCGTGATCGCCGAAGAAAGTGGCGGAGCAATCAACGTGCCGAGAATGAATCCTGCACCAAGACCAATGAGGTGGGCGATTTGACGTAGAGCACCAACACGACGTCCTCGAAACCCTGCGTACACGACGAGCACGATGATGATGAGATCGGTCCAGTCCACTTTTACAAGGCTAGGCCGGTCCTCGCGCAGAACCCAGATTTCATCGCGACACCTCAGTAGCATCGACAGAGCACGACTATCACGAAGGCCACCGCACCGCTATGAGTCGACTTACTTTGAGAACGTGGCGATTCGTGCGGGTGTTGGCGGTCGGAACCGTCGGTGCGGCTCTCTTGGCGGGTTGTACGAGTGCGTCGGTTCCTCACGTTGTGGGCGTCCCCTCGATCGGGATATCGGTGCCACTGCACATCAACGCCTGCACGACATCGGGGTCGTGCATCGCGCTCGGAACAACAGGAGCGACGAGCGCACCCACTTCGGTGGGCGAGTACCGAGAGACCAATGGAACTTGGTCCCCTTTGGTGGTCCCGAACGCACCATCGTCAACGATCACATCCGCTTCGTGCTCGTCTACCCAATGCCTGATTGGAGGCGTTGGACCGAGTGGCAATCTCATGTGGCGTTACGACGCCACATCCCAATCCATTGCAACCGCCGCGGCTCCCAAGGGTGGCGTCGGAATCCGAACATTGGATTGTTTCACTGCGTCGAGTTGCGTTGCCATTGTCACGAGCGCCACTGGATCGACGTCACTTGTCTCGTTCACGACAAACTTTGGCGCTTCGTGGACCAAGGAATCTCCCATTGCGTGGACATCGGGCGACAATTCTGACGACATTGTCTGCACCAACGCCGTGGACTGCATCGTGAGTGCCACCTCAAGTTCGAACAAACTCGAGGTCGAGATTTCGCGCGACGCCATGACCTCGTGGACGGTACGAAAGGTTCCACGATCGTGGGTCGCGATGAACTCACTATCGTGTCAGGGCGTGCGATGTGTCGCGCTCGTGACATCAAAGACGTCGACGTGGGTTGTTCGAACCAACAACTTTGGTCGAAGCTGGCAGAGCACTGCGATCGGCGCCGAAGTCAGTTCCTTAGCGTGTATTAATCCCAATGAATGTATTGCGGTGGGCGCTTCTCGAGGCAATGAACCGTGGTTCGCGCTGCTGCGTGGATCGTCGCTCAGTATCGCGAATTTGCAATACGTGCCCACGGCCCTCGTTGACGCAGCGTGCGCGAAAAACTTCTGCACCGCGATTGGCGTGAGTACCGTCTTGACGTATCGTCCCTAGCCGCGAAGCGCTGCTACCAACAGCCCGGGAACTTTCAGCCACGAAGGCTTCACTTCGAAAGCGAGAAGCTTTCGCATTACGACACCGGCGTTCGTGCTCGTGGCGAACCACGCGGGAGCGGGATTGGCCACGAACGGACCACGTACGACGGACTTCTGCGGAGCGGCGAACAAATAGGCGTTTCCCACGACGCCGGTTCCCGACTGGATGTCGGTGATCGGATGGCCCGGGTAGGCACCCCACGTCGTAGTGGAGAACGCGAAACTCATGGCGTGCCACAGGTTCACGCCAATCGAACCGTAGCGAAGATCCGCAATTGCTTGCTCAATCGCGGGACCGCATTCGGGATCCTTCATCGTGCGCGGATCGGCGAGGATCGTCATTGAAAGCGTCCCCCACACGACATCGTTACAAAAGTCGGTCGCCCGACGGATGAAGTCCACGGTGGACGATGCGTCCAACGATGTCTCGGCGCTGAGGGCACAGAACGCCTCGACGTTCAAACAGATGTCGTTGGTATTCGAAGCATCCACGTCTCGCACAATCGTCCAGGGAACGGTGCCGGGCTTGGTCGTCCCGACTTCGTGGGCGTCGGGATGGGCCGCGAGGAACGAGTCCCGTCGCTCGGAGGCACCGGGGTAATACGCCTTTCTCGTTGGAATGCTCGCGAACACGTCCTCGAGAGCACACAAGAACTCCTCGCGTTGGCGCCAGTCCTTATGCGTGATGATGATTCGTGGCGTGAGACAATTGAAGCCCGCGTTGTTGGCGATCATCGTCGCGACATGCTTGGCCTGAAACCGAATCTCCTTCGCGGTCCACTCACCAGGCACCACGACAACCGGCGACACGTTGCCCAATTCGCAACTCACGGGCTTCGTGATGAGTGGTTCGTTCGCTGCCTTGCGTCGTTGTCCTTCTGGCCCAACGCCGAAAACAATCGCGTCGTGCGTCTTGTCCGAACCCGTTACGTGGATGTCGTCAATGCCGTCGTGGTTGGTCAGATACACGCCCACCTGGGCGCCCCCCGAGACAATGCGCAAGAACCCGGCCTCGATCAGCGCCGACATAGCTCGTTTCCAATACGGAACCAGGTAGTCATTGACCGGATTCGCCTTCAACACGACGACCTTGCCCTCAGCGAAAAGCTTGGTCAGTACATCGCGTGGCCCAAGTGAGGCGACGTTCCCAGCCCCTAAGACGAGCGAGACGCCCGCGTGCGCCGTCGGTGACTTGTAGAGCTCAGCCTGACTTTTCTTGACCTCGTCTTCGCTCACGCCAGGTTGCATCCATACCTCACCAGTCATACCGCCGTAGAGGATCTTGTCAAAGGTCGAACTCGGAACCACTTGCACGGCTATCCGATTGCCCGGCTTGTGGCGAACGGGTCCGGGGAATAGTGGCCGTCCCTTGGTCGCGATATCGATCATTGATTGACGAAACGCTTGCGCCATTCGAATGAAGGTTCCCACACCACTGAACAATTCCTCGCCGCCTTCGGAACTGAGTGGGTCGTAACCCTTGGCTGCGCACGCGACCGCATTCCATTCTTCGGCGACCTCGTAGGTGTCGTTGACGATTCTTTCCAAGATCGCCGCGCGATCTCGTGGCGACGTGGCGGCCCACTCGAGTGCGTGCTCGTGCACCTCGGCGACGGCACGATCGAGTTCCGACTCGTCAATTCCAACAATGTCTTGGGCACCCGAAGTGGGAGCAGCCGCTCCTCGAACTTGACTCATGAAAAATCCTTCCCCCGTGTAGATGGCAGACTATCGCCGTGAGTACATCGTCAACCAACGCGCCGCCACCCGGTTGGTATCCCGATCCTGGTGGACGACGCCAATGGCGCGTCTGGACCGGCACGACGTGGTCGGAACTCACGCGAGCCTACGGTGAACCAGTGTCCCGGCCCAAGCTGGTGTCCTCACTCGGACTGATCGCGAGTCTGTACCACCTTCGTCGCTACGGCGTCGTCTCGTTCTTCGCCGGACTCGGACTGGTGGTGAATACCCTCGCACACTGGCCCGGTACCCATCAACCAATGCCGTTGTGGTTCGCCCAATTCGCCAGTGGCCTCGGGCTCGCCCTCATTTTGTTCGCGACGGTGCTCTTCGCGGTTGCACTGCACGAACTGCAAGGACACTGGACACCTCTGGCGGTACTGCCTGGCGTGAACGTTCTGGCCGTGGGTGGTCTCATCGCCTCACGCCTCGGTGGACGATCGCCATTCATCCGTGTGATCTCTGACGCGGTCCTGCTCGGACTCTTCGTTGGCGAAGACCACCTCGAACCGTGGCTCGGCGTGGCGCTCGTCTTGGTCGCCGTGACCCAGATGCAGTGGATGGGTGCCCTGATCGACGTGCTCTGTCCTCCGTCCAAGGCCGTTCTGCCAACGACTTAGGATTGCTCTGGCGCGCAGAGCGGGCCCGGCCTACGAGGAGAACTGGACAATGCCGTACGAGCAATGGGGTCCCCTGGCCGGTCTTGTCGGAACTTGGGAGTCCGAGTGGAGTGGACTCGACGTCGCCTTTCACAACGACAAGGGAAAGATTGCCGAGACTACCTTCCGTGAAAAGACCACCTTTAAGCCCTTTGGCCCCGTGGAGAACGGTGTCCAAAGCCTCTTCGGTCTGGACTATCGCACTGCGGCCTATAAACATGGCGAAGACAACCCATTTCACACCGAGATCGGCTACTGGATGTGGGATGTCGCACACCGCCAGGTCATGCGTTGCTTCATGATTCCGCGAGGTTCCGCCCTGATTGCGGGCGGGACGGTCGAACCAGACGCGACGTCGTTCAAACTCGAGTCAGTACTCGGTTCCAATACCTACGGCATCCTCGCGAACACCTACCTCGACGAGGTCGCCAAGACCACTCGCTTCGACGTCACGGTGAGCATCGAAGGTGACACCTTTCGTTATGACGAGACCACCGTCGTCGAACACCAGAATCATCCAACAATTATCCTGCACACCGATCAAAATACGCTGACACGTGTCAGCTGGGAGGCCTAAGCCAATGTACGACTGGACCGAAGAGAACCAGGCAATCATCACCTTCGTTCGACGATTCGTCGACGAGGAGATCCGCCCCCACCTTGACGACCTTGAGCACAACGGAGTCCCGCCCTACGACATCCTTCGAAAGATGTACGCCACGTTTGGGCTGAAGGAGATGGCCCAGGAGAACTTCAAGCGTCAGCTCGAAAGGAAGATCGCGAGCGAGGAACCCTCACGCGAACGACGTAACGCCGATCCCGCGGCACAACTTATTTCGACCATCGAACTCTGTCGGGTAAGTCCCGGTCTCGTGACGTCCCTTGGCGTCTCGACCGGACTCGCCGCGGGCACGATCAACAAGCTCGGCACGCCATCACAGATGGAACGTTGGGCGCTCGACCTCATGACGCTTGACAAGGTCGGAGCGTGGGCAATCACCGAACCAGATTCCGGTTCGGATGCCCTGGGAGGAATGCGAACGAGCGCCAAACGCGACGGCGATGAGTACGTCTTGAACGGTCAAAAGACGTGGATCACGAACGGACCCTACGCCGACACCATCGTGCTCTACGCCAAACTCGACGACGGCAGCGGCGAGGAAATCAGAAATCGCAAGGTACTCACCTTCGTGCTGGACAAAGGCATGCCCGGCTTAGTGCAATCTCAGCCCATGCGCAAAATGGGTCAGCACGGCTCGCCCACCGGTGACGTCTTCTTGAGTGACGTTCGAGTGGGCAAGGACCGACTCTTGGGCGAGAGCGAAACACCGAAGGGAGGCGGACGCCAAAGCGCGAAAGACAATTTCGTCTCGGAACGCGCGGGGGTCGCCGCGATGTCCCTGGGAATCATCGAAGAGTGCCTCAAGATCTCGGTCGAATACGCCAAGCAGCGAAAACTGTGGGGGACACCGATATCCCAATTCCAACTCGTCCAGTTGAAGTTGGCCCAAATGGAGGTCGCTCGGATAAACGTTCGCAATCTCGTCTTCTCGCACATTGAGCGCTCGACTCACGGCGTCATCCCGACGCTCGCCGAGGCTTCGGCGATGAAGCTGTATTCGGCCCAAGCGGCGTGCCAAGTCGCCGACGACGCCATTCAGATCCTGGGCGGCAATGGATACATCGCTGAGTACCGCGTCGAACAGTTATCGCGCGACGCTCGTGTGCTTCGAATTTACGCTGGCACCGACGAGATGCAGGTGGTAGCTATTGCGAAGGACTTAACGCGCACCTGAAGTTCCCAGTGTCTCTCGCAGTCGATCCGCCACTCCGACCCAACCCTTATAGCGTTGCAGGTCCGGTGGCGCCGTCGACAGTGCGTGCAAGGAGATCCTGGGCCAAGTCAACGTGTTCGTTGAGTAGTTCACGAACCGAGGCGACGTAGGTACGTATGGTAAAGACGACGACACCAGTTTGGCTCAGTCGACGCAACGTCTGACGCTCCACGCGCAAGAACCACGCTTCGAGGTCACGCGATGGCGCTTGTCGGTGCGCGCGTGGTTGGTGCAACGTCGCATCGTCGAGCAACGTCCAGTTCAACCGCCAAAATGATCGCGACGGGCTCAGTCGATCGAAGAACATCGTGGTGGGTGTAGCGAGAGAGGTCTCGTAACCGGGGACCGGTGCGTGAATCTCGTCCAGGTTCGCACCGATCTTCTCAGCCAAGATCCAACGCGAAGGGAAACATACGCAGGCGCTCGTGAGTCGCCAATGCTCGTCGTGGCGAATGATGCACAGGTCCTCTTGGACGAGGAGCGCCGCTTGGACGAGTGGATGGTCATGGACTTGGGAGTCAACGTCGATCTGTGGGTGGAATCGTCGAAGGTTCTCTTTGATCTCGGCCAAGAGCTCTTCGCTCGCTGCGTCGTCTTGATCATGGCTCGCAAAGACGAGGTCGCGCTGAGAATCAAGGAGTTCGCGCTTCAGCGCCAGTTCATGGTCGCGATGGCCGTCCACTTCTAACCAGCGCGACTCGTCGAGCGGTCGAAGTCCCATATGAAGACGCCACCCCCGAGCGTCCACCGGCACGTAGGGGAAATCAGTCACGGCTCACTTCTTGAGCCCCTTCACCCGCAGATAAATCAGGGTGAGAAGGAGAATCGGTACGGCGAGCACGATCACCCGGGCGGCCGGAAGCACTGAGCCCCGATGGGGGTCAAAAATCGTCGTTGTCGTCGTCGAGGACGCCATAGTCAGGCGTTCAACAAAGCTCATGGCCCTCTTTCCGGTCGAGAACCAAGGCTCTCACACCCGAAAGGCGAAGAAATGGGTACTTAATTAACGACCAGGGTAGTTATTTGTTTCATTCCGAGTTACAATTTACCCGTGCAACCACACAATAAGTCGAGAACCCAGAAGGCGATCACCAACGATTCGCTCATCCGCCAAGCGGGAATCACCGAGGTGCTTCGGGTCGGCGTCGATCACCTCTCATTGCGCGAGGTCAGTGCGCGTGCTGGCCTCACCCACGGAGCCACCTACGCCCGATACGAAGACGCCGAAGAACTCTTGGTGGACCTTTGGATAAACATCCTGATGGAAAGGTCGGTACGACTCTACGAACTCTGTCAAAACGCCGCACGGCACCCGAGCAACGAAACTCTCCAAGCACTTTTCCAATTCGTCCTCGACGCCAGCGAGGCCGATGCCGCCGCCGTGCACTTGCTCTTCACCGCGCGGCGCATTCCCGTCCTCGCCGAAGAGGTCGACCTCTTCATTGCGTCGAGGCTTCGCTTCGACGCCCAGTCGAGCGACGAGTCCGCCGTGTTCACTCGAGGGATCTGCCTCTACGGACTGATGACCACCCAGATCCTCTACGCGCACCACGTGAAGCGTTCGAACCACTACCTCGAGCAGCTGAAGGAGTGGCTCGTCACTTCATTGCAAGTCCCACCCCGAGACGTCACGCGAATTGACGTGACCGAGCCACGAGTGAACTATCTCGACGTGACCTCGGATGATTTGCGATCCGAACTCGCGATGGCCACCTTCAACGTCATTGGTTCGAGTGGCTACACGCGAGCGACGATCTCTCGCATCGCTCGTCGCGCCGGCTGTTCACCCGGCGCCATTTACGGTCTCTACGATTCGAAGGAGGCGTTGGTCGTCGCGTCGTATCAAAAGACGTTCAATGAACGATGGTCTCGCATCACCCAGTTCACGCGATTCTTGGACGTCGGTTTTCTCACCCAGCTCCTCTTCGATTGCGCTCACCCCACCAACGCGGTCTGGAGAAATTTCCTTCTCGAGTTCAGTCTGGCCTCGGCGCACAACCCACTGCTCTTCCAGTCCCACGAGGTCCAAGAGCGTGGACTCGCGGCGCTCGCCCCCAATATCCCCGAAGCAACCGACGAGGAGTTGATTCTGTTGGGCCAGATCATCACGGTGCTGAGTCTCATTACCCACGGCGTCTCGTTCGTCGCGAGCGTCCTTGGATCCATGGAATTCACCGACTTCGACCAATTCGCCGAACCCCTTCGTCAATCGATCCTGTGGAGCGCCGGACCCACCTGGACCCAATTGTGTTCGCGCGTCAACGTCCTCGCGGGCGAGTTCGCGAACTAAGACGTCCCTTGAGGGGCGGAGCTTCCCATGATCTTTTCGAGACGCGCCACGATATCGGTGATGGCTTCATCTTGGGCGAGGAGATGCTTTTGGATCTCCTCGGCCTCTTTCAAGACCGCTTCGGCATCTTTATACGTGTCCTCGGCGCGCTTGTCCGCCGCCGCGGCCTGAATGTTCTGACCCACGATGATGATGGGCAGAAGCACCAACTGCAAGAAGCTGCTCGACAACCAGACGACGACGAAGTAGGTGCCCTGCTTGATCGCCGAGGGCAAGGCGAAGAGTGCGATGATCGTAAAGACGTAGGCGCACCACATTGTGCCCACCACCAACGTGATCTTCAATCCAAATCGGGCGTTGGCACGAACGAAGATGTTTTGGTGGTCGACGCGACGAAAGTCGGTACTCTTTACCGGCTGGCTCGCCCGTAATTCTGCGGCGCGAGGGTGCCGGACGTATTCATAAATTTTGGACATGCGCAATTCTCACACGCAAGGCCACACTCCTCCAGCCATGTCGCCCTTCACGCGACAACACGCCTATTAGTCAGGCTTCACCAAGTCGGGGGAGGTCTCCATGCCTTGACGCCACACGGAGCGAGCGATGATCTTGGTCGTGTCGGCCCGGTCTCGATACTTCACCGCGACGTCGCGAGACTCTTCGAGTAAGCCCTCGCTGAGCCGCGTCGGATTGAGCCCGAGTTCCAAGAAGTGATCTCGACTGACGTTGAGTTCGTTCTCGGCGTCTTCTCGACGAGGATTCGGCAAGTTCGCGATCTCGGCGCCCGTGAGCTTGGCGATGAGTTCAGCCAATTCACGCACGCGAAAGGTCTCAGTGACCTGATTGAAGACCTTGGGCTTGTCGCCACTCTGGGGAGGATTCTCCAACGCGATCTGGATGCAACGCACCGTGTCTCGGATATGGATGAACGCGCGCGTCTGACCACCAGTTCCGTGAACGGTGAGCGGGTGACCAATCGCCGCTTGCATCAAGAAGCGATTGAGTACGGTCCCGTAGTCGCCGTCGTAATCGAAACGGTTGATGAGTCGCTCGTCGAGCGCGGTCTGGGGTGTCTGGGTTCCCCACACGATTCCTTGGTGCAAGTCAGTAACGCGAATCTGGTCGTTCTTGGTGTAAAAGGCGAACATCAACTGGTCGAGGGTCTTCGTGAGGTGATACACCGATCCGGGATTCGCCGGGTGCAAGATCTCGCGGTCGATCTCACCGTCGGGTGTCGGCACCTTCACGGTGAGATAGCCCTCAGGAATCGGTGCCGAACCCGACCAGCCGTAGCCGTAGACGCCCATCGTGCCCAAATGGACGAGCGCGACATCTCGACCACTTTCGACAATTGCGCAGAGCACGTTGTGCGTTCCTCGCACGTTGTTGTCGATCGTGTAGCGCTTGGCGGCGGAATTACGCATCGAATAGGGCGCCGCGCGTTGTTCACCGAAGTGGACAATGGCGTCGGGTTCGACCTCGTCGATCAGCGCGAGCAGACGGTCGTACTCTTCGGCGAGGTCCAGATTCACGAAGCCGATTTCGTTACCCGTGAGTTCCTTCCACACCCGAATGCGCTCACCAATAGGACGAATGGGCGTCAGTGACTCAACTTCGAGCTCGATGTCGATCTCTCGACGACTCAAGTTGTCAACAATCGTCACGTCGTGACCAATGTCAGACAAATGCAGTGACGTGGGCCAACCACAAAATCCATCACCGCCGAGGACCAGGACCTTCATTTACACTCCCATCGAGGCCCCGTGCGGGGCAAACGTACGTTCCGCGTGGCCCGCGAACGGGCTCTGGAACCCCAAAACCCTACCAGTCGCCCCCAAGCGACTTCTTGGTCACGCACGTTCGAACGTGAGAATTTCATGTGAATTCACCTCGGCAAATCGGACCTGACGAGGCACGATGCCAATGGTCACTTAGCGACGTTGCGCGAATTTCTTGGTCGTGGCGTCATGGGCCCGGTAGACGTCAACGGTGGTGACCTCTCGCAGATATTTTCGCAGGGCCCAGCGCTCGGCGTCGAGCACGCCGAGGGCGCCCGCCTGGACCAGCACGTTGCCTATCGCCGCCGCTTCAACTGGCCCCGCGATGACGTCCAGTCCACACGCGTCGGCCGTCAACTGACACAACAACTTGTTGTTCACACCGCCGCCCACGATGTGCACCACGTCGACGTGGCGACCCGAGAGACGTTGCGCGTCAAGCACGGCGTCTCGATATGCGAGCGCGAGGCTGTCCAAAATGCAGCGAGTGAACTGCTCGGGCGTTTCGGGCACCGGCTCGCCACTCGCTCGACAAAGTCGCGCGAGTCGCGCGGGCATGTCACCGGGAGTCAACAATGACTCATCGTTGATGTCCACGATTGATCGAAGAGGCTCTTCGCGCTCGCAACGTGCGACGAGTTCGCCCACGTTCATTGGACCTTCGCGCAACTCCCAGGTGCGAAGACACTCTTGCAGTGTCCACAAACCCATTACGTTGTGCAAGAAACGGTAGGTCCCCTCAAGTCCGCGCTCATTACTAAAGCCCGCCACTCGAGCCTCGTCAGAGATGATTGGCGATTCCAACTCCAGGCCCACCAACGACCACGTCCCGCACGAGATGTAGGCGAAGTTTGGATTCGTGGCCGGAACCGCGGCGACGGCCGAGGCCGTGTCGTGACTCGCGACGTTTATGACTTTGAATGGTTCGCTCGCCCCGAGACGGTGCGCGAGAGGAAGCGAGACGTCGCCCAGAATGTCTCCGGGCTCGACCAGGGGTGCGAAGAGCGACGTCGACAAGCCGAGCTTCTCAAAAATCTCCTCGTCCCATTTTCCTTCAGTGGTCATCAGTTGGGTAGTCGAGGCATTCGTGAATTCGGTGGCCCGTCGGGCGCTCAGAAAGTAGTTGATGAGGTCGGGCAACAAAAGCGCGTTGCTTGCTTCGCCGAGGTAACCGGCCTGCTCGTCGGCCATCAACTGGAACGCGGTGTTGAAGGGTTGGTGGGCAATGCCCGTGCGCTGGAACATGACGTCCAGGCCCACGCGCTCTCGCGCTCGCGCAATCGATGGCTCGGTTCGCAGGTCGCGATAACACGCAGGATTCGACAGGAGCGATCCGTCGTGTCGAAGGAGCCCGTAGTCAACCGCCCATGAATCCACGCCGAGTGCAGCGAGCGGTCCTTCGCGCAGCGTCACCGCGAGGCCCTCGAGGATCCCCCGGTAGAGCCCCAGGATGTCCCAGAAGAGGTTCTCGCCGACCTGAACAGCGCCGTTCGCAAATCGTCCAGACTCACTCAGCGTGAACTCTTCACGACCTATCGTCGCGCTATAGAGCCGACCACTCGAAGCACCGAGGTCGACCGCGACAACTCTCTCAACTCTCGACACGTCGCCCACCGGGTCACACGGTGACGAATTCGACGCCCAAGAGCTCCGCCAGAATCCTTAAGTCGCCAATCCGGTGACCCGTGCCCAGCGCCCAGTGGTGTGCCACCGCCGTCGCCGACCAATCGTCACACCACTCACCGGGGTTTCGTCCAAAATCCACCCGCGATGTCGTATTGCCGATCTGCAAGAGGGGACCGGGCACGACTTCGCCTTCGGAGGCCACGAATCGGAAATGTCCGTCGCGCATTTGAGTGATCCCAAAGGCGGTGACCGGACCGTGGGCGACGTCGAATTCAACCGAGACGCCGTGGCCACGCTTACCGTGAAAGACTCCCAGACCGCGAAGAAGCGGTCGACGTTGACTGATCGCGAGGTGCGCGGGACCGTCGTGGCCCATCTCGACGACGTTGTCGCGAAAGTTCAGCGCTTGGAGTTCGGTGAAGGAACCCCCCGCTCCCATCCGGTCCAAGATCAGCATCGCGAGTGACGTGCGAAGTTCATATTCGCCACACGCCGGCACGTGGCTCGCGGTCAACAAGGACGCGCCGAGAATCATGCCCGCCGCGATTCGTTCGTGCAACTCACCCTCGAGACCTCGGTGATAGTAGGCCAGTGAATCAAGTTCAAAGTCCTTGACCAGTTGCTCGAGACCTATCGAGACTCGAACACCCCACTCGAGCTCTTCGGGTTCGACCGAATCGTCCAATTCGAAAACGTCGCGCACGAGTTGGCTGCGCTGTTCAATGTCGGTGTCCGTGACGGCCGCGACTCGAACGCGCAGGTCATCGTACTCCAGCACTTCGACGTGACCACCCAATTGAGCTGAGACCAGCGTGAGGTCCGTCGACACGTCGAGCATGCCCGGATACAGGTGACCCATCAAGCCGTGGCGAGCCGAGCGCAGCACTCGGCGTACACCCGCACCTTGGATCCAACGCTCGATCTTCTGCCACGCCCGATCATCGGCGAGGTATCCCGAGACCGAGCGAAAGCCAATGCCACTTCGCTCAAAGGCATTCGCCACCTCGGGCAACGGGCAAGCGCCGCAGTACGCCAGCCATTTGCCCGTGTCAAAGGTCGCGTGATCCATTGATTCGCTGGGCTGAAGGTTCAACACCAGCACGTCGGCTTTGGTGCGTTGAGCGATTGGCAACACCATCGACGCGGTCATGTAGGTCGTGAGGAACATGACAATGAGATCGCACCCCGCAGCGCGCAATTTCTCTGCGGCGATGTCGGCTTCTTTCGCGTCAGAGATAAATCCAACGTCCACCACGTCCGCCTGGAAGCCCTTGATGCGGTCAGAGACAAAGCGAGCGGAGTCCTGCAACTGCGGCAAGAGGTCAGGGAACTGCGGCCAGTATGCCCCGAGCCCACCCGCCACGAGACCCACTACCGGACGTGACGTGCGCGCGAGGCTCGGAGCTGCGTCTGAGATGTCGTCGTGCTCATCGCAAGAACGCCGCCGCCACGCCCGCGTCAACCGCGATATGCAAACCCGTCGTGTGCGCCAGTTCGGGTCCGCATAGACGAAGACCGCACTCGCCACGTGCTCGGGCAGGACTTCTCGCTTCAACAGCGTCCGCTGTGCGTAGAACTCGCCCAACTTGTCCTCCTCGACTCCATAGACCGAAGCGCGCTGGGCGCCCCAACCTCCGGCAAAGATACCCGAACCGCGCACGACGCCGTCGGGGTTGATGCCATTGACGCGGATGCCGTACTGACCGAGTTCGGCGGCGAGCAGGCGCACTTGGTGCTCCTGGTCGGCCTTGGCGGCCCCGTAGGCGACATTGTTGGGACCCGCGAACACGGCGTTCTTGCTCGCGATATAGACAATGTCGCCACCCATGGCTTGGGCCATCATCACCTTGGCCGACGCTTGGCTCACGAGAAACGATCCACGAGCCATGACCGAGTGTTGACGGTCCCAGTCCTCGATGGTTGTGTCCTGCAAACTCTTCGAAATCGAAAGACCCGCGTTGTTGACGACCAGGTCAACCCCACCAAAGGCGAGGACGCTCTCGGTGATCGCGCGAACGACCTCTTCGGGTGATGAGACATCAACGGATACCGCGACCGCCTTATCACTGCCGCCGAGTTCCTTCGCGACCAATTCAGCGCTCTCGAGATTGCGATCGGCCACAACAACACAAGCGCCTTCGGCACTCAGTCGGCGAGCGGTCGCCGCACCGATGCCCGAGCCGCCGCCCGTGACGACGGCGATACGCGTGGCGAGGGCCTTGGGGGGGGCCATACGTCGCAACTTCTGCTCCTCGAGTTCCCAGTACTCGATTCGGAACTTCTCTTCTTCGGAGATCGGTGCGTACGTGGAGACTGATTCGGCGCCGTGCATGACGTTGATGGCGTTGATATAGAACTCGCTCGCCACGCGCGCGGTTTGCTTGTCGCGACCGAAACTGAACATGCCAACACCGGGCACGAGCACCACCGCCGGATCCGCACCGCGCATGGCGGGTGACTCGGGCGTCGCGTAACGCTCGTAGTACGCGGCGTAGTCCTTTCGATACTCCTGATGCAATTCACGGATGCGACTCTCGAGAACGTCGAGGTCGGCGTCTCCGGGAAGATCGATCACCATCGGGCGCACCTTGGTACGCAAGAAGTGATCAGGGCACGAGGTGCCGAGGGCGGCGAGCTCGCCGAGTCGCTCGCGACTAAGGAAATCGAGAACGACCTCGGCGTCACTGAAGTGACCCACCTGACGCGTGTCAGTGCTGGCGAGTCCGCGAAGTAGCGGAAAGAGCTCGGCGGCGCGAAGGCGGCGCTGGGTTGGTTCGAGGGGCTTGTTCGCGGCGAGCACCTTGCCGAAGGGGTCCTTTCGACCGTTCTTCTTCAAGAATTCCTCGGCGGTTCGAATGATGTGCAGTGAACGGCTCTCGCATTCATCGCTCGTGGTTCCCCACGCAGTGATGCCGTGTCCGCCCAGGATGCAGCCAATCGCCTGAGGGTTCGCCTCTTGAATCGCTGCGATGTCGAGTCCGAGTTGGAAACCCGGTCGACGCCACGGCACCCATACGACGCTGTCGGCGAAGCACTGGCGTGTCAACGCCTCACCATCGGCCGCGGTCGCGAGCGCGATTCCCGCGTCGGGATGCAAGTGATCGACGTTCGAGCAGTTCACGAGGCCGTGCATGGCGGTGTCGATTGATGGCGCCGCGCCGCCTCGTCCATGCATGCAGAAGTCGAAGGCGCCAACCATCTCGTCTTCGCGTTCGGGTCCGGGATAGACCTTCACGAGGTCGCGCAATCGGTCCAGTCGCAACATCGCGAGGCCCGCTTCCTTCAGCGTCCCCAGATCACCACCGGATCCCTTCACCCACATGACCTCGGTGTCCTCGCCCGTGACCGGGTCGGGGATCATTGCCTTCGCAGAGGTGTTTCCGCCTGCGTAATTCGTGTTACGAGGGTCGGCACCAAGTCGGTGCGAACGTTCAAGAAGTTCGGTTACTTCGCGGGGAGGATCACTGGCACTCACGAGAATCACGCACCCCAACCCGCAGCGGCACCCGTCGCTCGTTCTTCGATGATCTTCTCGGCGTAGCCCGAGCGACGGTACGCGCCCAGCGGATCGGGATCGATGCCCATGTCTTCGCGCAACTCACGAAGCAACGGTCGAACGTCGGTATTGAAGGCATCAACGAGAATGCCGTTGGCTTCGAGGACGTCACCGTCCATCTGCGCCTTGGTGAGAGCCGATCGGTCGACGAAGAGCGCCTTGGCGGTCGCCTCTTGCACGTTCATCACCGAACGAATCTCCGCGGGAACCTTGGGTTCGAGGTTGTGGCACTGGTCGAGCATGAAGGCGACGCTCGAACCGGTTCGGTGCGCACCAACGGCGACGATCTCGTTCATGATGCGAAAGAGTTGGTACGGATCCGCTGAACCGACCATGAGGTCGTCGTCGGCGTAGAAGCGACTGTTGAAGTGAAAGCCTCCGAGTCGCTTCACGCGAAGCAGGTTCGCCACGATGAACTCGATGTTCGTTCCCGGGGCGTGATGACCAGTGTCCACCAGAACCTCGGCGCGTTCGCCAAGCGCCAAGCAGTGAATCAACGACGTTCCCCAGTCGGGCACGTCCATCGTGTAGAAGCTCGGCTCAAAGAACTTGTATTCCAAGAGCATGCGCATGCTCGACGGCATCGCGGCGTAGGTCTCGGCGAGGGCCTCGGCCAGGCGGTCTTGGCGAGCCTGGATGTCGTCTTGTCCGGGGTAGTTGGTCCCGTCCGAGAACCAAAGCGAAAGAATGGTCGAACCGGTCTGAACACCGATCTCGACGCACTCGAGGAGATGGTCGGTGGCCTTTCGGCGAATCGCGGGGTCGGCGTTGCATACGCTACCCAGGCGGTAGTCCTCTTCTTGGAAGACATTCGGGTTGATCGCACCAATGGAGACGCCCAGACTCTTGGCGTATTCCTGCAGAGCGGCGTAGTCATCGACCCGATCCCAGGGAATGTGGATCGCCACTGACGGCGCGACGCCGGTGAATTTGTTTACCTAGCAATACAACTGAACCAAGAAGCGAAGATAAAAAA
>CAWICL010000025.1:0-18518 GCA_963834545.1 uncultured Acidimicrobiaceae bacterium
TATCCTTTCGGCCGGCCTCGGCGCCCTTGATCGGACTCTCGCGCAGCAAAAAGTAAACGTGGTCTTGCCCGATCCTCCCGACGTAGCTCCGCTCAGAAAGACGAATTCACCCTTTTCGATGTCGAGCGAGATGTTGAGCCGGGCGCCATTTATACGTCTTTGAAACGTCTTCGAAAACGAATCATGTGCAACGCCCCCCTTCAGGTTCTTAGGTGTCTGCGCTGACGCTCATCGATGCACTTTCCATTCTAGTTTGGCATTTACATGTTCTCTGCGCCAGGAAAACGGGTGTTTCCAAGGATTCTGAACTTCTTAGTCAATGCGCGCGCTGGCGTCGAAGTTCTGCTTCCATGAAACCGTTGAGATCCCCATCGAGCACGGCATCGACGTTTCCCGTTTCGTAGTCTCTTCCACGATCTTTCACAAGTTGGAAAGGGGCGCTGAACGTAACTTCTGATTCTGGCACTTCCCAAGCGTTATCGCTCCGATTTCCACTCAATGAACTCATTTCCGTCTTGGCGCTCGTGCTCTTGGGGCGGTTTAACAAGTATTTGCATTGCCCTGTGCGGTTTTGATGCTGACTGCGTTCGTTCTGACAACTCACTCAAGGCAGGTGCGTAACTGCGAATCGCCGAATCGGTCGTCGACAATTGCTGAGGAACGATAAGTATCAACGCGAAGGTCTTTCTCGTCAACTTCATCACTGCGTCATCGTTGAGTAACTGTGTCGCTCTCGAGACTCGCGAAACTCGTCTGATGCTGAGCCCTGTGAATCGAAGGGACTGATACGCACGAGCTCGGTGCACGCTGCGTTCTCGTCAGAGCTAGTGTGTAAGCAAATCGTCCCTTCACTGATGAATGTCGCCGATAAGAGCCCGCCTCTTGACCTCTATTTAATCACGCCAAACCCTCGCTCCGCCATCGTGGAGGAACATGCCGAAGCAACATCTGCTGTGTCGGCGCCCCCGCGCCCGCGCTGAAGTTCCACAATCGCGTTGTTCTGGTCGTAGGGTCCACTGAGCAAGCTCTGGGTCTCCGGTTGCCATCTTCGAGCTCAAGTTTCTGACGGTGACGTCTTAGTTCGTCGAGTATGATCAGTTGGCCTCGCCGCGTCTCCGTGAAGAACGGCGAGCACGACGCTGTTGTCTCGTTTCACGGCGAAGACCGTGAACAACCCTCCAGATCATCGGTGGTCAGCCTCGGTCTCGTCACCTCCTGAGAGATTGGATCCTGGGCTGGGTACTGCAACAACTTCGTGGCGCGAACGACGCTCATCGACCTTTAAGTAATCTCGGGCTGCTTCCCTCCAACGCGTTTCGAGTTCCTCGAGTGCGCCAAGAGCATCGTGCGCGTGTCTCTGCTTAGGCCATGGCACTGCTTGAACTGACCGAACCACACGCAGACCGGATCGTTCGGCCGATCTTGTCACCCTCTTTGGGGTTGGTTTGCCCAACGCCTTGGGTGCCTGGTGCGCCGGGGAGCTCGGTCGCCCCCGGGTGCTCGTTGATGTTTGTTGATGCCCCTGGAGTCCTTCTTCGCCAACTGGCTCAATCTTGGCTCAACGTGTGCCGCTATGTAGCGAACGTAATCATGTCTTTTGTTGACTCTAAGAGGTGCTCGAACATCAAGTAGCCCTCCTTGTGATGCAGCTAGGGGTCTTGTCCAGCCACCTGGCGAAGCACAGCCTGTCCCAAGTAGTCCATGTCCGCATCGGCGCCAACCGTTGGTCCAGGATTGGAGCATGACGTCTCGCTCAACTTCCTTTGCGGTCTCCAAGCCACCCGGGGAACTCTCACATTTCTTCTCGTAGAGCAAAGTGTCATCGACCACGAGTCCAATGATGCTCACCTTCGTAGATCTTCTAGTGTGTCCAGTGTCAAGGTCGTCGGGTAATAAATCTGCACAAACTGCTTCACCAAATACGAAAGATCCCACATCTCGCAAATTCTCCCTCGAGATGGTCTTCTACGAACTGACTCAACACCTCTTCTTCCACAATCCTCGCGTTGTGGCAGCACCTTCACCGTCAATCACTTGTTGACATGGGTGCACTCGTAAAATGATGCTTTGCGCTGCTCGTTCGATCACTTCGTCGTATTCAAGATGTTCTTACGATTTCTTCGGCGTTACCACCTTCGACCGGTGTTTTGAGTTGCTTCGGCCCGAGACCATTTTCGCCTCGATCGCCGTCGCACTTTTGCGCGGTCCATCACCCACGAGATGGCCCCCGTCGCGAAGAGTTGAAGGTCGTCTTCGAGAGACAAGAAGAATGACTCTCACCCGGATCACCCTCATGTTCGGTCGCGCAACTGATTGTCGATTGTTGAGATTTGTGACGTCTAGTGCCGAGAACGTACAAACCACCGTGTTCGTGATGCTTTGCTTTCTTGATCACAAATAGGTTGTACTTGGCGTAAGCAACTTGGTAAGGCTCGTCAGATGTGGCTCGAATTCACTACGAAGGGCCTCACGATTGGCGAGTCCTTTGGCATGGCCACCGTCGACGCCATGTTGGTCGCCACCGTAATCGCGTGAGCTCCCACCTGCTTGCCGTGACCATTCGGCTTCGCGAAAGTGTTGCTTCGCGTTCAAGACCTCATGGGGTACCGCCTTGGCCAACTCGCGTGACAACAATTCGGACTTCTCAACTGAGGCCGTGCCGAGCAGGACCGGTTGGCCCTTCTCGATAACGGTCGAGAACTTCTTCGACGATGGCCTTGAATTTGGCGGCTTCGGTCTTATAGATGAGGTCGGGCTGGTCAAGTCGCACGTTCGGACGATGCGTGGGTATTGGCACCACGGACAAGGAATAGGTGTTGCCGAACTCCCCGGCTTCGGTCTCGGCGGTTCCGGTCATGCCCGCCAGCTTTTCGTAGAGACGGAAATAGTTCTGGAGCGTCACCGTCGCCCACGTGTGATTCTCTTTCACCGTGACAAGGACTACCTCGTTGATGGGGGAGTCGTAAAGATCGTCGACGAATTCACCGGGCGCACCCTGGACGGAAGGCGTTGGTCCGATGGGCTCCACCAAGCAGTCGAGGCGAAGGAACGAGTCCGTATCCAAGAAGAGAATCACACGTGGGCGACGGTGACGCTCCAGAACTATTTCCGTCTCTACGAAAAGCTGGCGGGCATGACCGGAACCGCCGAGACCGAAGCCGGGGAGTTCGGCAACACCTATTCCTTGTCCGTGGTGCCAATACCCACGCATCGTCCGAACGTGCGACTTGACCAGCCCGACCTCATCTATAAGACCGAAGCCGCCAAATTCAAGGCCATCGTCGAAGAAGTTCTCGACCGTTATGAGAAGGGCCAACCGGTCCTGCTCGGCACGGCCTCAGTTGAGAAGTCCGAATTGTTGTCACGCGAGTTGGCCAAGGCCGGCGTGCCCCATGAGGTCTTGAACGCGAAGCAACACTTTCGCGAAGCCGAAATCGTCGCGCAAGCGGGTGGACTGCACGCGATTACGGTGGCGACCAACATGGCGGGACGAGGCGTCGACGTCATCCTCGGTGGTAATGCCGAAGGACTCGCCAATCGTGAGGCCCTCGGTCGTGGACTCGAGCCGGGTACTGAGGAATACGACGCGGCCTACCAAGTTGCTTACGCCAAGTACAAGCCTATTTGTGATGCGGAAGGCGACAAGGTTCGCGAACACGGTGGTTTGTACGTTCTCGGCACTGAGCGTCACGAATCTCGACGAATCGACAATCAGTTGCGCGGACGATCCGGACGTCAGGGTGATCCCGGTGAGAGTCGATTCTTCTTGTCTCTCGAAGACGAGCTCCTTCGACTCTTCGCGACGGGGGCCGTCTCGTGGGTGATGGACCGCGCCATGCCCGAGAGTGAGGCAATCGAGGCGAAAATGGTCTCTCGGGCCATCGAGCGAGCTCAAAACACCGTCGAAGGTCGTAACGCGGAGATCCGTAAGGACGTCTTGAAATACGACGAAGTGATGAACGAGCAGCGCAAAGTCATTTACGGTCGCCGTCAACAAGTGATTGACGGTGAAGATATCCACGACGCGACGATTGTCTTAATCGAAGAGGTGTTGAGTCAGTTCGTAGAAGACCATCTCGAGGGAGAATTCCCCGAGATGTGGGATCTTTCGTATTTGGTGAACGAGTTGCAGATTTATTACCCGACGACCTTGACGCTGGACACGCTGAAGACCTACGAAGATCGTGACGACATCATTGGACTCGTGGTCGATGACGCCGTGGGACTCTACGAGAAGAAATGTGAGAGTTTCCCGGGTGGCTTGGAGACCGCAAAGGAAATTGAGCGAGACGTCATGCTCCAGATCCTGGACCAACGTTGGCGCGATCATCTGTCGGACATGGACTACTTGCGAGACGGTATCCACCTTCGCCAGGTGGCCCAGCAAGACCCCCTCACGGCATGGCAGAAGGAGGGCTACTTGATGTTCGAGCACCTCTTAGAGTCGGTCGACAATGATTACGTTCGCTACATCACGCACGTTGAGGCCAAGATTGAGCCAGTTGGCGACGAAGGACTCCAGGGGGCTTCGACGAACGTCGAGCAAGTAGCACCCGGGGCGACCGAGCTCCCGGCGCACCAGGCACCCAAGGCGTTGGGCAAACCAACCCCCAAAGAGGGTGACAAGATCGGCCGAAACGATCCGTGCTGGTGTGGTTCGGGTCGGAAGTTCAAGCAGTGCCATGGCCGACCCTAAGGCGGAGAACGCGCTGCGCGATGCTCTTGGCGCACTCGAGGAACTCGAAACGCGTTGGAGGGCGGCCCGAGACTACTTAAAGGTCGATGAGCGTCGTTCGCGCCACGAAGTATTGAGTGCCCAGGCCCAGGATCCCAATCTCTGGGACGATCAAGATCACGCTCGCGAGGTGACGACCGAACTAGGGCGATTAACCAATGATCTGGAACTCTTTGACGGTCTTCGCCGTGAAATCGACGACGGCGTCGTGCTCGCCGAATTCTCGCGAGAGGCACTCAATTCGGGCGAGGCCGACTGGTCGTTGCTCGACGAACTGAGCGTCACCGTCAAGAAACTTGAGCTCGAAATCGCATCATTGGAGACCCAGAGCTTGCTCAGTGGACCCTACGACCAGAACGACGCGATTGTGGAACTTCACGCGGGCGCGGGGGGCACCGACGCACAGGACTGGACCGAGATGTTGCTTCGCATGTACTCACGATGGGCGGAGCGAAGAGGGTTTGGCGTGGAGATTGATGAGGCAACCGAGGGTCAAGAGGCGGGGCTCTTATCGGCGACATTCATCGTGAAGGGACGATTTGCTTACGGCTGGCTCTCCGCGGAACGCGGCGTGCACCGACTCGTGCGAATCAGTCCCTTCGATTCACAGGCTCGGCGTCAGACGAGTTTCGCGAGTCTCGAGACGACGCCGTTACTCAACGATGACGCGGGTGAAGTAGAGATTGACGAGAAAGACCTTCGCGTTGATACCTATCGTTCCTCGGGAGCGGGGGGCCAACATGTCAACAAGACCGATTCGGCGATTCGCATTACGCACCTGCCTTCAGGGATTGTCGTGAGTTGTCAGAACGAACGCAGTCAGCATCAAAACCGCGCACGGGCAATGCAAATACTTGAGGCAAAACTCGCCGAGCGAGCACGCGCCGAGCGCCAAGCGGAAATGGATTCATTGAGTGGAAATCGGAGCGATAACGCTTGGGGATCCCAGATCAGAAGTTACGTTCAGGCGCCTTACCAACTTGTGAAAGATCATCGAAGTGACTACGAAACGGGAAACGTCGATGCCGTGCTCGATGGGGATCTCGACGGTTTCATGGAAGCAGAACTTCGACGCCAGCGCGCGCATTCATAAGAAGTTCAGAATCCTTGGAAACGCCCGTTTTCCTGGCGCGAGACGTGTGAATGCCCAAACTAGAATGGAAAGTGCGTCGATCAGCGTCAGCGCAGACACCTAAGAACCTGAAGGGGGCATTCGCGTGATTCGTTTTGAAGACGTTTCCAAGACGTATAAGAATGGCACCCCGGCTCTGAAGAACATCTCGCTCGACATCGAAAAGGGTGAATTCGTCTTTCTCGTCGGAGCGTCGGGATCGGGCAAGACCACATTTCTTCGACTTTTGCTGCGCGAGGAACTCCCGGATCAAGGGCGCATTCTCGAGGCCGGCCGCGATATTGGAGAATTGCCCAAGTGGCGCGTCCCGTACCTTCGACGCAATATTGGCTGTGTCTTCCAAGATTTCCGCTTGCTGCCCAATAAGACCGTCTTTGAGAACGTCGCTTTCGCCCTCGAGGTGATTGGTCGTCCTCGCTCAACCGTCGACAGTCAGGTTCCCCAGATACTTGAATTGGTGGGTTTGACCGACAAATCGCGCAATTTGCCCGGCGAGTTGTCGGGAGGCGAGCAACAGCGCGTTGCCGTCGCGCGCGCGTTCGTGAATCGGCCCCTCATCCTCCTCGCGGACGAACCCACCGGTAACCTCGATCCCGCGAACTCCGAGTCGATCATGGCGCTGTTGGAGCGCATCAATCGAACCGGTACGACCGTCGTCATGGCGACCCACGACAAGGCCTTGGTTGACCGAATGCGTCGACGCGTCGTTGAACTTGATCGCGGAGAGATGATTCGTGACCAGGTACGTGGTGTGTACGGAATTGACGAAGGAGCGCTCTTGTAATGCGCGTGTACATGCGTTACGCGATCAAGGAGACAATCGGCAACCTCTGGCGCAACCGGATGATGACCATCGCTGCGGTGTTGACCGTTGCGGTGTCACTTTCGCTCGTTGGATCGGCGCTGCTTTTGAAGCAAAGTGCGGCGCAAGCTTCTGCGCAGTGGCAGCAAGGAACTCGTGTCACGGTGTGGATGCAACCAACTGCCTCACAGAATGAGATCGCCAGTGTCCAGAGTCAATTGGCAGACTTGCCCATCGTGAAGAGTTGCGTGTACTACACCCAACAGCAGGACTATAGGGAAGCCGTCAAACTCTTACCGCCCGACGAGTCAACGGTCCTCACGGTGTCAGAAGTCCCCTCCTCGTTTCGGTGCGTACCAACGGTGCCGAGCAACGCCTTCGTGGTACAAACCAATTTCAGTTCGCAACCTGGGGTCTACAGTGTCACGGCCCCGGAACAGCAGATTAGAGAGATGAATCGGGCAATCCGAATCATTCAGATTGTCTTCTTGGCCTTGGCTGGAGTTCTGCTACTTTCTGCAACCGTTCTGATTCTCAACACCATCCGCATGGCCATTTTCTCTCGGCGCCGTGAGGTCTCTGTGATGAAACTCGTGGGTGCGACTAACTGGTTCATTCGTATTCCCTACATCACCGAGGGTTTCATCCAGGGTCTTCTGGGTTCAGCGGTCGCCATCTTGGCCGTGACCGCGCTGCACACTTGGTATCCCTTGCACAACGAGTTCCAACTCAATACCGATGCGCTCCTCGGAACGAATGCAGTGGTACTCATCGTCGGCGTCGTCATTGGCTCGGTGGGCTCGGCTATCGCGATTCGACGATTCCTCGACGTTTAGTCCTTGGCATCGTCAAAATCGATTGCCAACGAGTTAACGCAGTAGCGAAGCCCAGTTTGCGTGGGACCATCATCAAAAACGTGGCCGAGGTGACCACCGCATCGAGAACAAAGGATTTCGGTCCTTGTTCGAAGGAGTGATCGATCTTCGCGTTCGATGATCGTGCCTGGTTCGCAAGCATCAAAACTTGGCCAACCGCAACCCGAGTCGAACTTCTGGTCGCTCGTGAAGAGACGTTGTCCACAGCCACCGCACGTGAATACCCCCTCGGTGTCCACGTGCAACAGTGATCCCGTGAACGGCGCTTCCGTCGCTGCTCTTCGAAGGACCGCGAAACGCTCGGGCGTGAGTTCAGCACGCCATTGTTCATCAGTCTTTTCCACGTCGTACGTCATGGAGGCAATGTACTTGCCCCGACGCCTCTTGTGCCTCAGAGGTACCGGGGGGTGGGTGATTCCGGTAGCACCCGAGGGAACTCTGCTTGGTCTTCGAGAAGGCGCTTGAACGCTGCGGCGAGCCCTTCGGGGTCGAGTCCAATCTCGCCGAGCAGCGCGTCAGGACGGTGATGTTCGAGATAAGCGCGCGGAACGCCGAGGATTCGCGTTGAGGGAAAGGGTCGGCCCAATTCCTGGGCGCGATTACGCACCGCAGAAACCATCAGGGTGCCCGCACCGCCGTGGCGGGTTCCATCTTCGACGGTGATGATGCGCTCATGGCGCAAGGCGTCGTCGATCATCGCAGCGTCGGGCGGGAGCACGCGCACGTCATAGAGCGTCACCTTGGTGCGCTGGGTGCCCAGGAGTTCGAGCGCGCGGTAACTGCTCGGCACCATTTTGCCAACCGCCAGGACGCATAAGGAGCCATCACCTCGCACCACTTCTCGAGCTCGTAGGCCTTCACCGATGTGACCGTCGAAAGGTTGGGGAAGCGTCTTTGGAAATCGGATCGCGGTGGGACTCGAGAGGGAGAGCGCGGTTCCCATCATCTCGGGGATCTCTTCGGCGCATGAGGGGGCAAAGATCGTCATGTTGGGAATCGCCAGACAGAGTGCAATGTCGAGCACGCCATGATGGCTCGGACCATCGTCGCCGGTGATACCTGCACGGTCAAAAACGAATAACACGGGAAGGTTCAAGAGTCCAACATCGAGGTTCGCCTGGTCGAACGCTCGTGCGAAGAAGGTCGAATAAATTGCGACCACGGGTTTCAGTCCACCCATTGCCATTCCCGCCGCAGCCGTTACCGCGTGTTGCTCGGCGATACCGACGTCGAAAAATCGAGTCGGAAAGCGTTCTTGAAAGCCGAGCAGACCGGTGGGACCGGCCATGGCCGCCGTGATTGCAACGACCCTGTCGTCGGCACTGGCGAGCGCGATAAGCGCATCAGAGAAGGCCTGTGTGAATGATTGCGGCGCGACATCTTCCTCATTCAATCGAGGAGGCAGCTTATAGTCGTGCATCTTCAAGTTGTCATTGGTCGCGGGTTCGTATCCTCGACCTTTCTCGGTGAGGACGTGAACGACAATTGGACCGTCCCACTCCGCGGCATTTTTTAAGACAGTCTCCAATTGATGGATGTTGTGACCGTCCACGGGACCGATGTAGCGCACGCCGAGATTCTCAAAGAACGTGTGAGGCGTTACCATTTCGCGCACGACCGACGTGAAGCCGTCGATGCCAATGTAGGCAGCCTTTCCACCAGGTAGTCGCGGTATGAGACGACGGAAGCGTTCACGCAACGTGAGATAGGTCTTGTTCAAGCGCAAGGTAGTCAGTGACGTCGAAAGTTTTGAAATGGTCGGTGCGTAACTACGCCCGTTGTCGTTCAGTACGATCACGACTCGCTGGCCCGATACGCCGAGGTTATTGAGAGCTTCGTAGGCCATGCCTCCGGTGAGCGAGCCATCGCCAACGATCGCCACCACGTGTCGTTGGCCTCCGTGTCCAATCAATTCTTTTCGCTGCTCGAGGGCAACGGAGAGTCCGTGGGCGTACGAGAGTGCGGTCGAGGCGTGCGAAGATTCGATCCAGTCGTGTTGGCTTTCGGAGCGATTGGGGTATCCCGAAAGTCCTCCGCGTTGTCGAAGACCCTTAAAGCCGTAGCGGCGACCCGTTAGAAGCTTGTGCACGTAGGCTTGGTGGCCCGTGTCCCAGAGCAAGATGTCCTTCGGGGATTCGAAGACTCGATGCAGAGCGAGTGTTAGCTCGACGACGCCAAGGTTTGAGCCTAGGTGACCGCCGGTGGTCTTGACGGTCGCGATGATGAACTCGCGGATTTCGGCGCTGAGCTTGTTAAGTTCGCGATACGACAGGTCCTTGAGGTCAGCGGGCGTTTCGATTGACGGCAGAATCACCTTGACAGCCTACTTCTGAGCCCGAGGCAACAACCCGTGTTACCTCGGGCTCAGAAATTTGTAGAACGTACGCTGCGCGTTGTATCTGGTGAATTATCCGTTCAGGGTGTAGACGACTGACACCTGATCGGTGACGGTCTGAGTTCCTGATTGCAGCGGAACGCTTGAAGCGGCCTTATACGCCGTACCGGAAATCACGCCCGGGAGTGGCGAGATGTTGTTCGAGGTCTCATTGTCGGTCACACTCTTAATCGAGCCAACTGTTTCATGCGCCGCTTTGGCGATATCGGCGGCCTCGTTGTACGCGCTCTTCATTGCGGCGGTACGGGCCTTTTGATAGAGCGACGACTGATTTGAAATCGAATACGTAAGGTCGCTCAGTTGCACGCCGTTGCCAGCGGCATTGGTCGCGGTGTCAATCGCTGCACCCGCCTTTTGAATCTGGTGCAGGGTGACGTTGAGGTCGTCTTCGGCGGTGAATCCGGTGACGGCACCGTTGTTGTTGGTGTTCTGATAGATATTCAGACCCGAAGTTTGCATGTTCTTCTTCAAGACGCCACTCTTGATGAGGGCGGCCTCCAGCGCTGCGACACGCGCATTATTGGTCGCCAGTGCGCTCGAGGCGTTCTTCGCAACGCTGCTGACGCCAATTTGGAAACTGACAGTGTTCGGTGAACCCGTGGCAGTTCCCGACCCGGTGACCGAGACGGTCCCGGCATTCGAATGCGAACCGGGCGAGCGACCGAGTGTCACTGCGCTCAAGATGTCACCCACGAAAACCAGCACAGCAATGACGAGGAAGAGGGCAAAGACGACGCGGCCACGAGTCCTCATCGTCGAGCTCATCGTCCACGGTCCACGGTGTTCATCGTTCTTTTCGTCTTCAGCGTCGTGATTGTTCTTTTCGTTGTCAGCCATTAGGTCCTCCATGATTTGTTCCTGCAAATGTGCAGGTGTGGATCGAATGCTTCATCGGTGCAAATTTGCACATCTCCACTGACTTGACTACATCACACAAAACGGCGGAACTTAAGGGTTTCTTATGTCAAGTGTGTTACGAATCATGACGATTTTTCGAATTGTCACGTAGCGAGATGAGACGATGCATCGAACCGGTACGCTACGTCTCATGTCTCATGATTTGGTTGAACGAGATGTTCTCGAAAACACACTGAGCGAAGCGCTTCAGCGCGGTGGAGAGTTTGCTGAGGTTTTTGTCGAAGATCGAACAACGTCGTCGGCTCTGCTCGATCAGCGTCGCATTGAGGAATTGAGTTCCGGGCGCGACCGCGGAGCCGGAATACGAGTGGTTGTCGGCGATACGACTGGTTTTGCACATACGTCAGACCTATCACGCAGTGGCCTCGCCAACGCAGCACGTGCGGCGGCGTCCGTCGCGCGCGAGGGACGCGGGGGAGTGCGCACTGTCGCGCTAGGACCGTTGGCGTCGCATCCGACGGGAGCACAAATTTTGCCGGGCGATGTTGACAAGGCACGAAAAATTGAGTTATTGCGGCACGCAGACGACATCGCTCGATCACAAGGATCGTCAATTACGCAAGTTCAGGTGGCGCTCGGTGATTCAAGTCGAAGATTCATGGTGGCGAATTCTGACGGCGTCTTCGCTGCCGATCACCAGATTCGAACTCGATTCAATATTTCTTGTGTCGCCACTGGTGACGGCGGGATGCAGACAGGTTATCGACCCATTGCCGGAACACGAGGTTTCGAGATACTGAGTGAAGAGTCGGTTCAAGAAGCAGCTCGAGGCGCCGCTCATCAAGCGATCACCAAACTCGACGCCCGCCCGGCGCCGTCGGGCGATTGGCCCGTCGTGCTCGCAGGTGGATCGGGAGGAATCTTGTTTCACGAGGCATGTGGTCACGGACTCGAGGCGGACGCGGTTATGAAACAAGCGTCGGTGTACTCAGGAAAGTTGGGCCAACGTGTGGCGAGTCCCCTCGTGACGTTGGTTGATGATGGCACGGTTGACGGTGAGTGGGGATACTTGGCGCTTGACGACGAGGGCCAACCAGGCGCCCGCAACGTCCTAATCGAGGATGGCATCCTCGTTGATTACATGTGGGACCATCTTCGTTCGCGTAAAGAGGGACGGTCATCGTCGGGCAACGGACGTCGACAGAGTTACCAACACTTGCCCATGGTGCGTATGACCAACACGTACTTGCTCGAAGGCCAATCAGACGCCGATGAAATCGTTGCACAAACATCCCGAGGTGTGTACGTTGCCCAACTTGGTGGTGGTCAGGTCAACACCGCAACCGGGGACTTTGTCTTTGGAATGACCTCGGCGTTCTTAATTGAGGACGGTAAAATCACCGCGCCCCTGCGAGATTGCAACCTCATTGGCAACGGTCCCGAGATACTTCAACGAGTCGACGCAGTCGCGAACGACTTCTCAATGACACCCGGCACCTGCGGCAAGGACGGTCAATCAGTGCCGGTGGGAACGGGACAAGCCACAATGCGATTGAGCGGTGTGACCATCGGAGGCACTGCCTCGTGAGTCAACTCCTTGCTCAGGCTCAGCGAGTCTTGGAGATGAAGGACAGCGACGAGGAAATCGAGGTGTACGTCTCATCAGGCGTTGACATCGATATTCAGGCCTACCAGGGAGAGATTGAGAACCTCTCAACCGCATCATCGTCGGGAATTGGGATTCGAGTCTTGCGCGATGGATCGAGTGGGGCTCACGTCGGAAGCGCCTGGGCCGGCTCGCTTGACGACGAGGCCGTGCGCGACGCGTTGATGGCTGCTCGCGATAATTCACACTTCGCCACGGAGGACGAGTTCGTCGCCTTTGCCCGTCCTGATGGCGTTGAACCAGCGGTTCTCTCGCTCTGCGATGCGACAGTTCTCAGTACTTCGCTCGACGAAAAGATTGAGATGGCTCTCTCGCTCGAGCGCCTGGTCCGTTCAGGTGACCCTCGAATTCGTCAAGTAGATTCGGCCAACTATTCGGACTACGTCGCCGAAGCGGTCATCGTTTCCACGACTGGAATCACTGCAGGCTACGAGCGCTCTGGTTCTTATGTCTCAGTTGAAGCAATCGCCAATGATGGTGGCGACGACCAAACCGGGTGGGGACTTAGCGCGGGTCGTGCGCCACACGAACTTGACATTGATGAAGCGGCGAGGGACGCGATTACTCGGGCCACGCGGATGCTCGGTGCGGTAAAGCCGACGTCGATGAAGTGCACCGCCGTGTTCGATTCTCGCAGTACTGCGACACTTCTCGCCATAATTGGAAGCGCCCTGAGTGGTGAAGCGGTTAATTATGGTCGATCGTTCTTCGCGAATCGAATTGGAGAGACGGTTGCTGCCACATCGTTCACGCTTCTCGACGATCCAACTGATCCTCGACATTTCTCCGCGAGTGTCTTTGACGGAGAGGGACTCGCGTGTCGTCGCAATGAGCTCATTAGTGCGGGCCAGTTGAAAGCATTTGTCTACGACACGGTGTCGGCGAATCGCGCGCGAACCGAGTCGACAGGGTGCGCGGTGCGCGGCGGCATCGCGGGCTCACCTTCGCCGGGCTGCCGCGCGTTACAGCTTGAACCTGGAACCCTGGACCAAGAAGCAATTTTTCGAGCCGTGGGAAACGGAATCTTCGTCGAATCGTTGACGGGCGTCCATTCAGGCGTCAATCCCATATCCGGTGACTTCTCGGTCGGCGTCACGGGTTTGATGATTCGAGACGGCGCCCTGGCAGAACCGGTACGTGAGATCACCGTCGCTTCGACTCTGCAGCGAATGCTGCTCGACATTGCCTTCGTGGGCAGTGATGTTCGTTGGCTTCCGGGCACCGCCGCGGGTCAAACGGTCGCAATCGCCGAAATCGCAGTCTCGGGTTCTTAGTCGGAGGTCTTGGTCGCGGGTTTCTCGGGCGCGGGTGCGGGCGCAGCGGGTGTCGCCGGGCTCGACGTCGTGCTGGGCGCGGGCGTCGTAACACTTGAGGAAGATCCTCGGCTGTCAGTCTTGTAAAAGCCGGCACCCTTGAAGACGATTCCTACCGCCGAGAACACTTTTCGCAGTTCGCCTCCGCACTCCGGACACGTGGTGAGGTCCGGGTCAGAAAACTTTTGGACGGCCTCGAGGTGTTGATGGCACGATTGGCATTCGTATTCGTAGGTCGGCATCGAAACTCCTGTGGCACAGCGACCAGAGCAGTGTACCGGGCGCCGTATCGAGCCAGGTCGCCCGGTCACTAACATTGCGCCGTGGACGACTTCCACCAACTTCGAAGGACATCGCTCAACGGAGCCTTCCCCCGCGACCTCGGCCCATCCGAGGTCAGCGCCCGACGTGCTCTGGCACGATGTCTCGTTACCATGCAAGCCGCTACCACCGCGAGCGTTGCGGCCAACGCCATGAACAAAGGTGACGTGCTCGCAACCGCGAGAGTTGCGGGAATCCAAGCCGCGAAACAGGCAGCTTCGCTTTTACCAATGTCCCATCCGGTGCTGGTGGGCAACGTCCACATCAATTTCGTCATCGCCGACACCCACATCGAAGTTGAAGCGAGCGTGGACACGGTTGATCGCACTGGGGTGGAGATGGAGGCCCTCACTGCGGTGACGGTGGCGGCGTTAACGATCTATGACATGTGCAAATCCACCGATCGCACGATGAGTATTGAGAATGTGGCGCTCTGGGAGAAGTCGGGTGGACGTTCAGGTACGTGGCGGCGCGAAGAGGCATTGGTTGAAGAGCTGAAGAAGGTTCAAAGCTGAGTACTCGAGAGTGGGCGCTATCGCGTCTTCCTACTACTCCTAGGTTGGTGAACGTCGCATGAGCACAATTCGAGGAGGCGTTGAACAGAGCCGGGAGCGACTCGTGGCGTTGGTTTTGTTGCTCCAGCGCGCCTGGATTGACGCGAGGCCACTCACCCAAGAGGAGATCATTCGCGAATTGCGTGTCGACGAGTTCCCTTCAACCTCCAAGGTTCCTAAGAAGACCCGCGCCTACGTGGGGAATGAAGGTGCGGTCCGTCAAAAATTCGAACGCGATAAGGCACGAATTCGCGACCTGGGATTTGAGATCGAGACCGTGACGCTGCCCGACGATAGCGTGGGATACCGCATCAACCCCTCCAGCGGCTACGCGCCGATCATCCACTTCACTGACGAAGAGCAACGTGTTGTCCAACTCAGTCTTCGCTTTTGCGGCTTCGGCGCGTCGGGTGCCTTCAGCGTCTTTAACGAAGCGCCCGCGAGCGATGGCGGTTTGGAGTACTCGGCGTATTACACACCAATCGTTCGCGCCATACAACAACGCCGGATCCTTCGTTTCATGTATCGCTCATCTGCGAACAAGGAACGCGTCGTCGAGCCACTGGTGCTTGACGTTTTTAATGGTGTGTCATATCTCGTCGCACGAGTTCGCGATTCCAATGAGATTAAGGGTTATCGACTCTCTCGATTTACCTCCATGCCTGAGGTGATGGCCGAGGGCTTTGAGCAAGACGATGCGAGCGTCAACCTCGCCAAAGCGTGGCGGGCAGAGTTCCAAAAGACACCTTCACCAGTGGACGTAACGGTACTCACGAATCAGGATTACGCCGACCTGCTCGTGCGCCAGTACCCAGATGCCCTCGCTGCTCGAAAGAAGGAGGGCAAGGTGGAGGTTGGCCTCTCGTTCGAGAGCCCCCGCGACGCCCTCCGTTTTGTGCTCGAAGCGGCCGAACGTGTGCGCCTCGAGAGTCCCAAGTCGCTGCGCAACGAACTGAAGACCTGGCTGGAAGAGGTGAATAAGGGCCAAGCGCCCAAGCTCGATCAACTGAAATTCAGCACATCAGGCTCAAATGACGTTCTCGGTGAGACGCTCCAACTCTTGCACGCGATCTATCTCTCCGAAGACGGCTTACGAATAAGCGAATTGGCCCGTCGATTCAACTTGGACGATGAGCACGTCCGGCTCATCATGGACCGACTTTCAACCCTCGAGCCGCTGGCTGAATCCAATGACGGATTCTCGCGCTTTCCTGCCCACGTCATCAAGGATTGCGATGATTGGGAGAACGAGGAAAACGACGATTCGACGTATCGCGTCGATTTCGATGACGTGCTTGAAGAGCCACCCTCCCTGATGTGGCGTGACCTGTTTGAGCTCAATATCGCATTGCGCGAGGCGTCTCGGGTTTATACCGATGAGGCTATCTATTCCGCAATCGAGAAAATCGAGGACGTGGCGTCATCGTTTCTGCAGGTGGAGATGGCCAATGAGACCCTGCTCGCCCAGATTCGAGATGCCGTCGAACGCCATGAACAGATCACGATTCTGTACACCAGCGCAAGTTCCGATGAGGCGTCGCGGCGATCGATCGAACCACGAGAGATTAAAGTTCTGAACGGCCACAGTTACGTGCGCGCCTACTGCACGACGCGAGAAGCCTGGCGCACGTTTCGCGTCGAGAGAATCATCGACATCGTCGCGGGGTCCCCAGCGACTCTCGACCGTGAACCCGATCTTGTGGCGAACTGGTTGACCCAAGTGGGCGAAGAGGGCGAAGAGGTGGTCGTCGTCATCGAGCCGTACGTTCGCTACCTGTTCGAGCCGCTGCCGAACGCCCAGTGGCTCTCCTTAGACGACGGTCGTTTGGCCGTGAAATTTCGAGTGAGCAACACTTCGTTCTTGGATCATCTGATGCTGCTCGCCGGGCCCGGGGCCGTGGTGGTGACCGAGAAATTCTCGCGGGCGGGCCGCGCTCTCGCCGCAAAGATCATGGCGCAACTGTAACGACCGTTGGGCACCGGGAGGTGCCGGTGCTACGAATCTTTACCCGTCGTTCCAACGACGTTCGTTACTTCACTGACGACCACGCGCGCGAACTCGAAGGATTTCGCGAAGACGCCGGCTGGTGGCTGCGAGGGGAGGGTGACGTGCGAGAACCTTCAGACGTGCAACAAGTGTTCTCAACCTCGTCGCGTTCCCAGATTTTGGGCTATGACCTCGTCTACGCCGCGCCCCGACCGATTTCTCTGTTGATTGCGCTCGAACCCGACTCGATTCGCGGCGTCATCGACGCCCATCGCGCCTCGGTCGCGGCGTCGGTGCAGTACCTCGAGGAGCGCGCTGTTGTCGTTCGTGAACAAGTTCGTGGCGAGGTGCGCGACTCCGGGGGATCTTGGGAGCGCATGGTCAGTTACACCCACGGAGTGAACCGCCACGGTGAACCGCACCTGCACGATCACGTTCTCGTCGGGGCGCGAACTCGAGGTGCGACCAACGTGCTGGATTCTCGCTCGTTGCTCGTGCACGCCCAGGCGGCCGACGCCCTCTATCGCGCCTCGTTACGACACGAGCTCGCTTCGCAGACCGGGCTTCGTGCGTGGCGCTCGTTCGCGGGCATCGAACATGTTCTGGATCAAAGATGAGGGGTATCGAGCTTTGTGGGGAGGTCACCACCGTGAACGAGGCGTCAAATATCTCTGGCCGCGACGAGATTGCACAAAAATGGCGCGATGATGAACGCTCCTTTGAGTCAGTGGGGCCCGCTTCGTGCACCGAGCCAGCTGCGTACCCTGGACGAGCATGCCTTTGGCGCAGGGCTCGAGGGCTCGAGGGAGATCACCCGTCGACATCTCGTGATCTCGTGGGCAAATGCCGCGGTCTTTGGACAAAGTGCTCGATCCATTGCTCGTTCCATCGACCATCTCTACCCCGAACTTCGCGAATCGCGAGGCGTGCGCGAGAACAGCATTGGTCTTCGTCAAGCGCGCATGATCGACGTGGTTCGGACACCGGTCCGCGCCCGTTGCGTGACGATGACCTCGAGCGCTGGCGTCAGCGCTCGAGGGACCGAATCGAGGCCCGGGACGTTCGAGGTAGTGCGAAAAACGTGGGTCGCGAAACGCGGGCGTCAACTCGATCCACTTCATGCTCTTCGCGGCGCTAGCCCGAGAGCGAGCCACTTCGACCCTGGGCAATGCTGGCGAGCGAGGCCCGGATCCCGCTCGATCCAGCTGGTGGTGTGCCCGATGTTCTTGCCGCGCGGACTGCGCTGGATCGTCGAGGCGACGAGGGTGCGCCCAGCGAGGTGCTGGAGGAGTTCGAGCGTGGCGCGGTCGGCAATGCCCGGCAAGATGACGGTCGTAGGGAACAGTGACAGAAATCCCTCGCCGGAAGGTCCCCCAGCGGCTTCGAGCCTGGCTGAGGTCTTGTAAGCAGGCGAATGTCAAAACACCCTGGCCTCCACCTTCAGGACAGATGCTCGCGAGTCTCGGCAGCGGTGCGACGTTCGCGAGTTCGTCCAGTGCGAGTAGCAGGCGCGCGCCCTGGTCGTGAGCGTCGTAGGTGGCGTGCACCAGTTGTTCAACGAGCCCCACGACCAGTGGCGTCGTGACGTTTTGATGTCGACTGGGTGCGACCACGTGCAGTTGATGGGGAATGCCCAGGAATTCGTCAACGTCGAGGGGTGCCTCGCGCGCCGAAGCCCGAGCGGCGTCGGTTCTCATGCCCGCGAATAGACCAGACGCCGTGACCAGAATGCCCGAGCGTTCACGCTCTTCGGTGGCGAGCACGCCTTTCAGCAATGAAGCGCCCGGATGATGTTCGCCGTATCGTTCGCGCAATATCGCCAACGAGTCCTCGGCTCGTCGTTCATCGATTCGTGACGCGAACGCGCCGAGAGATTCGTT